>JAFTKJ010000036.1 GCA_017453305.1 Clostridia bacterium | reverse complement strand
GCATGCCAAAGGCTCCTTCCGAGAGGGAGCTGTCACCGAAGGTGACTGAGGGAGAGTGCGAGCAGTAAGAAAACTTATGTTCAATGTGTCTGTTATGTTTTTTGATTTTTCAACAAAATACTCTATCCAAAGAACATAAAAAGTCAGTATGCACGCAGGCTCCTTCCACCGCAAGCGGTCCCCCTTCCTCTCGGAGGAAGGCTTTGGTTGAAACTCGTTTACGAGTAGCAAGTAATGATTGCATGGCTGACAAGCCAATAAAAGACGCACTTGTGCGCAGCCAGTAGTATTAGGGCTATGCCCGAAACTGAAATACCCCCCGTTTTACGGGGGGATATTTATTGGTTCGGTAAAGAGAACAGCACTGTTATTTTGACGAAAGCCTTAGCCAAGCTTTTTTGAGAAAAACATAGCACGTTTCGTTGCTGCGGCACGACTTCCATATAAAAAATTACATTGCCTTGCGGTAATTGATGGGAGATATACCGACGGTGCGTTTGAAGATCAAGCTGAAATAATTGGCAGAGGAGAAGCCGCAACGGTCCGCGATGGCGGATAAGCTCAATTTGGTGGATTTTAAAAGCTCCTTTGCTTTGCTGATGCGCAAAAAGGAGCGATATTCCATCACCGAACAATTCATTACACTGCGAAATTTGGAGCATAGCGTATTTTTGGATACGAACAACGCGTTGCAAAGCTCGTCCAGTGAAAGCTCCTCATGAAAATGATTTTTGATGTAGGTTACCGCCTGCATGACAGCCATGTCGCTTTTGGAGGCGTTTTCCGGATTTTCCTCGTCGTAGGGAGTGAGGGTGTCCTCACTCAAAAAAGACAGGATTACACGAACGAGCGAGGCGGTCAAACGCTCCTCATCGGTGTGTGTGCGAGAGAGATCGGAAGCACGTTCCAAAAGATTGATAAAAAAGCCGTCTTCCGTGTTGAGCTGAAACGCCGCCATTTTTGAGAGTCGATGCAAAAAATCCAATTCCCGATCACTCAAGGAGTCGGCGGACACATTAACGTTGATGCGTTTGTAAGCGCTCCCCTCGGTCTTATGCATGCAAAAGGGAGGGATCACACACGCCGCCGGCGCACAGATGTTAAAGATTTTGTCATCAACAAACAGCCGTCGCTTTCCCTCCAACAAAAAATAGATCTCAAAGTAGTCGTGGCTTTGCAGTTTTGACATCGACCAATTCTTTTCTCTCTTTCGCAAATCGATTTCAATAAAACCCATCCGTCTTCCTCCGTTTCAGTTTGTTTGCTTCAGTATACAGTCATTTGCGTTATTTGTCAAGCAGAAACCGGTACGATTTATGTAATATTTTTAAAAAAAGGACGATTTTATATTGAAAAGTCAAGCGCAAGATGTTATGCTTTAAACAATGAGTCATAAAACGCGAGCTTGAATGATCGAACGGAGAGCATGCGACTTTGTGATCCACCATCATGCAAAAAGGAGAATACTTATGAAAAAGCTTGCCATTGTAGGAGCGGGGTTGAGGTGCTATGAAAGCTATGCAGGCGTGATTGACACACAATATGCGGATCAATTCAAGATCGTTGCCGTCTGCGACGTCAACATCGGGCGTGCCGAATATTTCCGCGACACCATCAATCGGGATATTCGCCCATACACCGATTTTGATCTGATGCTCAAGGAGATGCAGCCCGACGTTGTTCTGGTTACCACCCCCGATTGCTTTCATCATCAATACATTGTTGCGGCACTGGAATTCGGTTGTGACGTCTTTTGTGAAAAGCCTGTTACCATCGACGTGGAAAAGTGTTTTGCCATTCGAGCGGCGGAGAAAAAGAGCGGAAAGAGAGTAACCGTTACCTTTAACTGCCGCTTTATGCCGTATTTTGTTGCGCTCAAGGAGATTATTTCCTCGGGGGAGCTTGGCAAGATCTACGCCGTTAATTACGAGCACGTACTAAAGCCGGGACACGGCGGGGATTATTTCAAGCGTTGGCACCGCTTTCTCAACGTCAGTGGCGGTATGATGCTCCACAAGGCAACGCACCATTTTGATATTGTCAACTGGATCTTGGAGGATAGTCCCAAGACCGTTTGCGCAAACGGCGCAAGACTTTATTACGGAAACGACGACCGCCCCCACGGTGAGCGTTGCAGCGAATGCGCATACACCGAGGACTGTCCCTCTTACCGCGATCTCAAGGGGGACAAGATCATTCACGATATGTTCTTTGAAAATGAAAAATACGACGGATATGTCAGAGATCACTGTGCGTTCAAGTCGGATACCGATATTTACGACAATATGTCCGTTTCGGTTGCTTACGAAAAAGGTACGCTTTTGACCTATTCGCTCCATATGTTCAATCCCCAAGAGGGGTTTTACATTCGCATCATCGGCGAAAAGGGACGCCTGGAGCTTTCCAATATCACCAAAAACGATTTTATTCTTTACAACGACGGTACGCGCCGCCCCATCAATTATCAGGAGCTTAGCGGTGAGCATGCGGGCGGTGACGAGAGATTGATCGATATGCTGTTTGGTGGCGGCAAGGAGGACGTTCTGGGACAGTGCGCGGGAAGCTTTGACGGCATCAAGTCCGCAATGATCGGTATTGCCGCAAACGAGAGCATCAAAAACGGTGGAGCATCCATCAACGTCAAAGAGATTTTGGAGCAACTGAAATGAGAAAAGCGATTGTAAATGCGCGTATCGTTTGTGCAGATCGTTTGATAGATGGCGGCATGTGCACAATTGAGAACGGTCATATCCTCTCTCTTGAGGGCGCGATGACAGACGTGGACAAGATCATCGATGCGCACGGCGCCTACCTGATCCCCGGATTTGTAGACATTCATTGCCACGGTGCTATCGGACTTTCCTTTATGGGAGGGAATGAGGAGGAGTTTGCGAGGATCGCAAGCTTTCACCTCTCGCACGGCACCACAACGCTGGTGGCAACCACCTGCACCTCCGACGATGAAGAAACCTTTGGCATGCTTGACACCTACCAAAGGCACAAGCAACTCGCACCCGATTCTACGCTCTCGGGTGTGTTTATGGAGGGACCGTGGCTCAGCCCTGTGCAATGCGGCGCGCAGGCAACCTCCTGTATGAAAAAGCCGAGTGCCGATGCGCTGTATTCAATCAAGGAAAAATATCCCTTTGTGCTGCGTGTAGGTGCGGCTCCTGAGCTGGAGGGAGGTGCGGAATTTGGAAACGCTTGTACCTCTCTTGGTATCGTTGCCTCTATTGCGCACACCGACGGTGATTTTTACGACGTGGAGCGCGCGGTGCAAAACGGTTACACGTTGGTGACACATTTGTACTCGGGCATGAAGGGCATGGAACGAAAAAACGCCTATCGTATCGCGGGAGCGATCGAGGCAGGCTTGTATTTTGATGAGTTGACCGCCGAGGTCATTGCCGACGGCAAGCATTTGCCGCTTCCGCTGTTAAAGTTGATCTACAAGTGCAAGGGTGCCGATCGTATCTGTCTTGTGAGTGATGCCTCGCGCGCGGCAGGACTTCCCGACGGATCCTTTACCACGGGCATCAGTCGCGCCGACAAGGACGTAATTGTTGTAGAGGACGGTGTTGCAAAAATGCCCGATCGTACCTCCTTTGCAGGCAGTGCCTCCACGGCGGATCGCCTCTATCGCACAATGGCAAAGGCGATTGGTGGGGATATGATAGCGCTTTCCAAAATGGCGTCACGCACGCCCGCGCGTATCATGGGCTTTGATGATCGCGGCGAGATTGCCGTTGGCAAGTGTGCCGATCTTTTGATCGTGGACGACGACTTGAATATTCAAAAAATATTTTTAAGGGGAAATGAAATATGAAGCTGGTGATCCGAAATACAAAAGAAGAAATGGGTGCTCTGGCAGCCGAGCACGCAACGGCACTGATCAAGGATGCCATTGCAAAAAGAGGGTATGCGCGCATTCTGCTTTCCACGGGAGCATCGCAGTTTCCGTTCTTTGAGGAGTTCGTCAAGGCAGATGTTGATTGGAGTCGCGTGGAGATGTTCCATTTGGACGAGTACGTGGGAATCAGTGAGGAGCATCCCGCAAGCTTTAAACGATACTTGCTCGACCGATTCGTGAACGTTGTACATCCCGGCAAGGTGCACTTGATTGACGGAACACAGCCACCCGAAAAGACCATCGCGGAGCTGACCGAACGCTTGGAGGAGGCACCGATGGACGTGGGATTGATTGGAATTGGTGAGAATGCGCACATCGCGTTCAACGATCCGCCTGCCGATTTCAATGACAATTGTGCATACAAGGTGGTCACACTCGCGCCACGCTGCTTGCAACAGCAGGTGGGGGAAGGCTGGTTTACAAGCGTGGACGATGCTTATAAGCAGGCAATCAGCATGACCTGTCCGCAAATTATGAAGTGCCGCTCTATTATTTCGGTCGTTCCTTATAAGGTCAAGTCAGAGGCAGTCTACAAGACTTTGACCTCGCCCCTTTCTCCCGACGTGCCCGCTACTTTGCTCAAGCAGCACGCCGATTTTACACTTTATTGCGACGCCGATTCTGCAGAGCAGATCCTTTCTGATGCAGCTTTGCAGGAAGAAATTCAAAAGCTGAGCATATAAGGGGTGCCTTTGGAGAGCGCCGCGAGGACTTTGCATGGAAGAATCGTTAAAAATTCTTCGTCCATTTTCTGTTCTCCGCCCCAATTCGGCGCTTTTTTTGCGCAATCCCTTGCAAAGGCGGCAAAAATATGGTATACTTGCATGGAAGAATGATGAAAGGCGGCTTTTCATGGCAGATTTTTTGACTCCCGACTATATGTTCGGCTCGTACCGCGAGGTCACACCCGCATTTTTGCACTCCATTGGGGTGCGCGCACTCCTGATCGACATCGATAACACGCTTGCCCCCTACGAGCAGGCAGATCCCGACGGGGAGATCCTTGCGTGGTTTGATGCCTTGCGCAAAAACGGCATCAAAGCGGCTCTCGTTTCCAATAATCACGCACCGCGCGTCGAGCGCTTCAACAAGACCTTGGGGCTCCTCGCCTATCCCGACAGCCACAAGCCGCGCCGCGCCACGCTGGAAAAAGCAATGCAGGCAATGGGCGTCTCACACGACGAGACCGCCATGCTTGGCGACCAGCTCCTGACCGACTGCTACGCGGGCAAGCACATCGGGCTTACCGCCATCATCCTCCCACCCATCAAGGATAAGACCAATCTTTTTTTCCGCTTTAAGAGATTCTTAGAGCGCCCCTTTATCCGCAAATACGCCAAAACCCAAGGATATCAACCCTGGATGCAATTCTGGAAGATCAAAAAAGGAGAATGACGACCATGAAGCAAGAAGAACTTTGGATCCGCTCTACCGCCGACGGCACCCTTCAGCCCTCACTGTTTTACCGCGCGTCACAGCCCAACCGCCCCCTTTTGGTAGGGCTTCACACCTGGAGCTGTACGCGTGATAACCAGATCAAAAACATGCTCCCCTACGCCGAGGAATACGATTGGAATTTACTCCTCCCCGAATTTCGCGGTCCGAACCTCGTCAAAAATCCGAATCGCACCTACGCCTGCGCCTCAATTTATGCCAAGCAGGACGTCAAGGACGCGATCGACTACGTGTTACAAACTGAGCAGATCGATGCCGAAAGCATCTTTTTGCTGGGACTGAGCGGCGGTGGCCACATGGCGTTGATGATGGCAGGCTTTTGCCCGGAGCTCTTTCGCGCCATTGGCTCGTACGTTCCCATCACCGATCTTTCCGCATGGGCAAAGCAAAACCAAGGCTACGCGCCGCACGTGCTGGCATGCTGCTCCGACGACGAGGAGCAGATGCGCCTGCGCTCTCCGATGAGCTATATCGACAACATCGCCAAGGCGAATATCAAGATCTTTCACGGCAAGTACGATCCCGTCGTTCCGGTCACGCACAGTCTCAAGCTCTATGATGCCATTTTTGAAAAATATCCCACGTCGCGTGTCTTTCTCGACATTTTTGACGGTGCTCATGAAATTGATATGAAGCAAGCCATGTATTGGCTCACCTCCCAGCAAAAGAATGAGCAAAACAGCAAAACGGAGGTCACAGGCTGACCTCTCCCTCATACTATCAAAAGAGAACGCATCACCACAACGGTCGATGCGTTCTCTTTTTGTATCACGAAAACCCCACCATAGTGGCGGGGTTCCATAAAGGCTTTGCCGATGAGCAATCCCGCCGCAGCGATAGGCTCCCCTGTGTAAGGGGAGCTGTCAGCGAAGCTGACTGAGGGATTGTTTTGTGTAGATTATCGCTTTTTACAATCCCTCCGTCACGGCAAGCCGTGCCACCTCCCTTTGCACAAGGGAGGCAACGGATGCGCTACTCTCGATTACAGAACTCTCATTTTGCTTTTGCCGAAGATAGTTTTTAAAAATTTGTTTCCCCAAAGCGCGGAATTTAGTAAGCCTTCCCCTTGAGGGGAAGGAAACAGCCGCAGGCTGT
>JAFTKJ010000035.1 GCA_017453305.1 Clostridia bacterium | reverse complement strand
GAAAGCGGTTTTTAAGGTAGAAATCCTTACGGATTTCATATTTTATGTGTGTTTTTTAGCCGCGCTCCCGCCCTCTGCCGTACCTTTGTACGGCGACGATGGCGGGATCACGTCTTCTGCATCTGAATGACTCAGCCCCTTGAGATGATTAATCATTAATAAAACATTTCGATATTACGCTTGATATACGCCATGATTCTTCCGCGGATGTACTTTTGATTGCCAAGCACGAAATTGCGGATCTTGGAAGGCTCGCCACGGTAATTTTCCATGATGAACACAAACGCTTTGACCATTTCGGTCTCCCCTGCCTGCTCCAGCGCACGAGCGATGGAAAGCACGGTTTCGGGCGTTGCGGTTTGCAGATACTCCCAATAGGAATCTACGTTCTTATCCGCCAGATCATACAGCATTTTGTAAGCGATCAGGGGGCGATAGATTTTACGGTACCCAAGCTTCAGCTCATTTTCCAAAACCTCTTCGCTCCACAATTCCTCGGCAGACTGGCTGACTGTGGTCAAGAGGAAAGAAAGACGCTCGTTTGCAAGCTTGAAGCTCAATTCCTCTACGGGAATATTTCTCTTTCTTTGACGGTCAAAAAGGAAGAAATTGGGTTCTGTATCACGGCTGAGCCAAAGATATACGGCAATTAACAAAGAGAGCAAGATCATGCAAACGGCGATGATCACGCCCATGACCTGCTTATAGGCGGTGTCGGCGCGCGGAACCGGAATGGCAAGGATCAGGATTGCGCCAACCAAGGAGACAACTGCTGCAACTGCCATAATCAAGGGTAAATTTTTCTTCAACACAGAACTCATTTTTAACATCCTTTCCTTTATTTGCAAAAAACATAACGTAACAGTATTATTATATCATACCCTCGCCCCGATTGCAAGATGTTTTTTCGCTTTTTTCAATATTTTCCACTTGTTTCATCCAAACCTGCATGCGATTTTTCAAATCTTTTTGCAAAAACGGCATCATGCGAAGATCACACGCAGTTATAAACGAGACATGCCCCACGGGATAGCGTGCACCAACGGAGTACATTGCATCCAAAAACTCTGCATCCGTCAGCACCTCATCCATGCGCAGTGCAAGATACATCGGGCTATCATGCTTTTCTGCTATAAACGCCAGCATGGCATCTGCATGCCTGCAATCGTTGCAGACCCAGCATATCTTTGGAAGCCCTACCGTTTGCTCTGCATACTGCAAAAGCTTAACGGTCGTTTTTGCACAGGAATCCCCCTCTAAAATCAAAGTCAAATCCATTTTGGGGCAAAGCTCGCACAACTCTCGCATAAGCTGGATCGATAGCAGCTGCTTTTGTGCAGCACTTCTCGTAGTAGCACGCAACGCCTTTTCTACATGATAAACGTCCGGGGCGATAAACTCTCCCTCCGCCGAAAATCGAAGCAATAGCTGACGGCAACCTGCTTCCCGATATGCAGACAGTGTCCGTTCAATCTCACCTCTCCATTGCAAACGGCTTTCAAAGGTACCATTTAGCAAAACGTTGGAGAGTAGCATGGGATAAGCATCTCGCAAAAGCGCAGACGGCGGAATAGCTTGATCACAAAGATAAGTGCATCCTTCCTCGATCAGCTCTTCAAAGCGCATCGGGTGTTCCAAAAGCTTTTGAGAAATGGTACGCCATAGTGCATCTGCGGTTTGTTCGCAGACCTCGTCGATGATTTGGAAGTGCTCACGCAAGAGTTTCAATACCCACGCACGCAAAGGGTGACCAATCAAAAGCGGTAACGCTGTGCACATGGCACAAAAGCGATCGTAATCGGACGCAAGTGAGGAAAAGCGTGCCTCATCGATCCTGCAAAAACGGAGCACACGCTCCCATTCCATACAATCAAGCAACTCGCATGGGTTGGTCAGGTATTGATTTTTTGCATATTCGCTCGGCAAAATGCCGTAGTCGAAGGAAAACGCATCAAAGCTCACGGCACTTGCCTCCCTTTTAATACTACTACTATTATACAATAATTTTGGGGTGTTTGCAATAGGATTTTGCAAATCCCGTTGTCTCTTTGCATATCTTTTGCAATTTTTATGAAAAAAAGGCTTGAAATTGCAAATTTTTTTCTTTCCCTATAGACGAAATCAAAAAAATATGATATACTTTATATAATTGTATGTGAAAGGATCTTTCAATATGGATTTCAATGAATTCAGCCTGATCTATCCCAACGAGGAGCAACGCAAGCGCCATGACAGCGGTGAGTGCGTTCCGGATATTGATCTGTTTACCCTTCAGGAGCTGGGGCTTTTGGAGATTTTTCATTTAAAGAATCGCGATCTTTCGGAATTTTTCACCGTTGACCCAGAGGTCATGCGCTACCGTATGGCAACCTTTGACGATATGCTGCGCTGCGAAAGATTGACCGAGATGCTCAACAAGCTGGTTCCCGTGCTCAACGATATTATGGAGCTGCGCCGCTTGGAGGCAGACAGCGGAGATACGACCGACTATCTTTCCAGCATTACCGAAATCGAGCTTTACGTTTCCAGCGTAAAGGTCTTGCACGAATGCTTGACCGAGGTCAAGGGCGAATTGAAAAGTCCTGCGTTTCTGGCTTTGGCAAACCTGGTAACCGAGCTCGCCGAAAGCGACTATTACCGCGAGCTGAATGAAAAATTGAATGAGCTGACCCAACGCGTTCGTGAGATCAAAAGCGTGACCATTGGCGTCAACCTGGATGCTCAGCTTCGCCCGACCTCCGCCGGCGTGCTCTCTATCAACTCCGAGTCCTTTAAATCCGGTGACGTTTTGGACAAGATCCTGCGTCTCAACTTTAAAAACGACAGTTACACCTGCATTGCAAACCTGGTCCCCTTTGGTAAAAAGCAGACCGAAAATCAGAAAATGGCGCTTTCCCTGGCTTTCAACAGCGCAATCAACGACGTTTATCGCTCGTCCTTGCGCTCCTGGAAAAAGATCGTACAGACCTACGTACTGGAAAATACCGAATTTTTGCTCAATCTGATGCCGGAATTCGAATTTTTGGTCAAAGGAACGAATATGCTCCGCGCTCTGCGCGCAAAGGGCTGTGTCCTCTCCATTCCCGACATTCGTCCCATGGAAGAACGCGCGTTCTCCGCAGTGGAGCTTTACAATCCCTGCGTTGCCCTTAAAATTGAGGACGAGATCGTTGCCAATGACGTCGTGTTTGATGAAAATGCCACCATTTACGTCCTCTCGGGCCCCAACCGCGGAGGTAAATCGGTCATTACCTGCGCCATTGGTCTTGCCCAAGTCATGATGCAGCTTGGTATGTACGTACCTGCGCAAAATGCCGTTATCTCTCCCGTAGACGGTATTTACACGCACTTCCCCACCGGTGCCGACGATACCATTGACAAGGGACGCCTTGGCGAGGAATGTGCGCGACTGAGCGAAATTCTGGATTGCGTCACCGCCAACAGCCTGGTGCTTTTGGACGAATCGCTTTCCTCGACGGGAAGCTTTGAGGCATCCTACATTGCCGCAGAGGTGTTAAGCGGACTTGCTCACATCGGTTGCCGTTGCCTCTTCTCCACCCACCTGCATGAGCTGGCGGCAGAGATCGACAACATCAATGCTCGCTCCCTGGCTTCCGGCGGTGTGGCAATTGACACGCTGGTGGCAGGCATGAAAGGTGAAGGCAAACGCTCCTTTAAGATCATGCGCGCAAAACCAGACGGAAAGAGTTATGCACGCGACATTGCACAAAGCTACGGCTTGACGTACGAAAACATTCTCAAGCGAATTCAAAACGCAAAATAAAGGGGCTAGTCAGATTTAGGCGAGAATCGTCGATTTTGGGGCGTGAGGCGTACGAGGGTACGTCGAGCCCCAAAAGCGGCGATAGAAAAAGCCCGTAAATATTTGGAGAATTTCGAAGAAATTCAACCTTATCCTGTCT
>JAFTKJ010000086.1 GCA_017453305.1 Clostridia bacterium | reverse complement strand
CAAAAATAGACAGCCGCACGTGAGCGGCTGCCTGTGATTGTAATGCGGTATCAAACTTTCTGTACCCCTTTTAGGGGTTAAGCCTGTATTAGCCCCTTATAGGGGCTGTGCAAACCACCGGTTGAACCGGTGGTTTTGATTACAAAGCAAAAGCGGAGACGGCATAGCACCGTCTCCGCTTGTTTTTACGAATTAAAGGGTAACTTCAATTGCGGCAACGCTTGCAGGAGGCATTTTGTAAACGGAGCCTTCCACAACTTTTTCCTCAGGCTTGAAGATGTCGGGGCAGGTCTGCATGATCTCGTCGGTGGGATTCTTTGCAATCTCAGTGATGTTGAGAGACTTTGCGGGAACGCCGTTGATATTGATGTCCAGCACGTTCTCGGAGTTCATGCCGGAGTTGACAACGTGCAGATAAGCGGTCTTTCCGTCCTCGGAAAGGCTTGCGGTCAGGTTTTCCTTATCCATTCCGGTTGCATCCAGCGCGTACTTACCGATGTGGTGGCGGAACAGCTTCATGACCTCGGCAACAGGTTGGAGGTATGCACGGGAATTTGCATTGACGGGGGTGGGAAGAATGACCGCGTTGACCTGCCAACGGGTGCCAAAGAAGTCTGCGGACGTTGCAATGTCAATGATGTCGGCGTTGTGCTCCACGGTGTTCAGGGTGCGCGCGTAAGCCACGCCCATGGTCCAGGAGGAGAGCATCTCGTTACGGTTTCTTCCGGGCAGATTGAAGTGAGATTCGGTCATCGCCAGCTTTTTGCCGTAGGGAGCAACCTCTTCTCTCATTTGATCAATTCTGGTTTGCAGATATTGAGGCATCTTCATCAAAAGATCCCAGGTCTGCTCGGGGTTCTTGCGGTACTCGTTGTCCTTCATCAATTCCTTCCATTCAGAGGGGAAGGTTTCGTAGTGGTAGTGGTAAGCAACAATGTCGATGTCGTCACCTGCAGCCTCGCACAGCTTGGTTGCCCACTTTTCGCCAAAGCGGCGGAAGTCGTCACCCCAACCAAGGAGCTTGATGGAGGGATCGACCGCGCGCATTGCTTTTGCAAATTTGGCGGTAACTTCGGCAGATTTTTCTGCGTTATATCCGCGCTGATCGTAGGAGGTCTCGTTACCGATCTGCCAATAGCGCAGGTTGTAGGGATTCTTTACGCCGTGAGAAAGACGCAATGCGTTGTCGGGGTCGTTGCAGTAAGCAACCCATTCGGCTGCTTCCTCGGCTGTACCAAAGCGATCCTGACCTGCCTTGGGATATGCCCAATGCATACGACCGTCGGACTCGGTATTGACGCACATCAAAGCCTCGGCACCAACCTCGCGGCAAAATTCCATAAACTCATGCGTACCTACTTGGTTGGAGAACATTCCGTCCCAAGATTGGTTATAAAGGGGAATGCGGCTCTCGCGCGACCCTACCGCTTCCTTCCAATGATAGTAGGAGGCAAAGCAACCGCCGAAGCGGACCATGGTAGGAGAGAGCTCCTTGACAATATCCATCAGGCATGGTTGCCAACGGTCCTTGATGTAATCCCAACCTGCATCCACGGAGGAATCCGCGTTGCTCAGCGGCTCCATGAACTGCATGTAAAGATAGGGAGAAATTGTATGCTTCTTTTGCGTTGATACGTTGATCTTTTTCATTTTTGATCTCCTTTATAAAGCCATTTGTATATAGTAGAATCCATGATACTATTATTGTACCGAATAAAACGAAGAAAAGCAATATATAATCGTACAATATTTTATCATATCGTTCAATTTTGGTCAAAAAAAAGTGAAAAAACTCTTTTTTTATGCGATTGATTGATGGATTGTTCAAAATCTTTTCATGATTTCGTTTTCAGCGAAACGACTTTTTTGTGGTGCAAAAATCTTCCTTTTTATGAAAAAACTCTTGACTTTTTTAGACAATTGTAGTATAATGTGCTTTAGTTTGTTTTCCCAGGAGGTCCCGATATGGAAGTCGATTTTTCTTCAGCCGAATATAAGCGTTCCCGAAATGGTTATATTTTTGTATGTATGTTTGAGTATTTCGTCACCTTAATGGTGGCGGATGCTTTTTTGGCAAAGCTTTTAAAAAGCGTTGGGTTCAAGGACGGTGACATCGGTATCATCTCCTCCTTTATCTCCCTTGCATTTGTCTTTCAGCTCTTTTCCTTGCTTCTGGCAGGCAAACGGGGAAGTAAGAGGAAAATGATCCTGATTTTGGATACAGTCGGTCAAATGCTGTTTTTCGCCCTGTATCTGCTCCCCTTTATCAACATCGATGCCACCCTGCGCCGCGTGCTGGTCTACGTGTTCATCATTGGCGCATACATGAGCAAGTATCTGGTTTCCACCTTCCTGTTCCAATGGGCAAACAGCTACGTTGACCCCAAAAAGCGAGCCTCTTATTCGGGGCTCAAGGAGATCGTATCTCTTGTTGGAGGTATCATCTTTACGCTGGTTATGGGGGCAGTGTTTGACTGGTTTGAGGCGAACGGAAACCTATCCGGCGGATTTTTGTTCCTTGCCATCTCCATTTTAATCTCCAACCTTTGCTTGTTCATTAGCTTGTTGTTGATCAAAAAGGATGAGCCAAAGCAGGAGGCAACGCAAAAAAAGACATTTTCCGATATTATTTCTCACACACTTGGAAACAAGAATATGCGTCGGTTGATCATCATTTCCGTTCTTTGGAAGTCGGCGCGATACTTTACCATTGGATTTATGGGTACCTTCAAGACCGATGCTGTGGGCAACGGTCTTGGGTTGACGGTGCTCGCCGTGCAGATCATTACCATGGTTGGTGACCTCGTACGCATTGCGGTAACAAAGCCCTTGGCAAAATATTCGGATAAGCGCTCCTTTGCATCCGGATTTTACCTGTCCATGTTCATTGCGATTGCCGCATTCCTGTGCATCGTGTTTACCACCGAGCAGACCTGGTTTTTGATTGTTGGATATACCGTTTTGTTGGCGGTTTCTGCCGCGGGAAGCGATCAGAATGCCTTTAACATGACCTATAGCTACGTGGACTCCAACTACATCGCAGAAGCAATGGCTCTGCAAAACTGCATCAGCGGCGTGTGCGGATTTTTGTGCTCGCTTGTTGCAGGAAAGATCCTGGATGCCATCCAGGCGGCAGGGAACACGCTGTTCGGCATTCCCATGTTCGGTCAGCAGTTCCTCTCCCTCATTTCCGTTGTACTGTGTGTCATCTGTATCGTCTTCATGCGTATGACCATTTTAAAGGAAAAGGTTATGAAGCAGTAAAATGAATAAAAAGAGAACCTCGGTCAAACCGAGGTTCTCTTTTATGTAGCTTAGACAATCAAGCCTTTTCTTCCAACTCAACCGTGGCGGAAACGATGAATTTCTTGACGGATTCGATAATCTTTTCGCACTGCGGTTTGTTATCGTAGGACTCACCGATGAACGCAGGGGCAGAGCCGATGTTCTTCAGCACGTAGCGGAAATTACCAAACTTATCGCGGTCCACGAAGAAGTTGCCGACGTAAGCGGCACGCTTGAAGGAGTCCACTCCCTTGCGGCAGGCAGCCTCGGTTGCATAGTAGCGGCTGGAGTAGAGGATCTGACCGTTGTTTGCAAGGAGGTAGAACGCATACTGATCGGCTTCCTTGCAGATCTCAAACTTACCCATTTTGGGAGACTCTTCCTCAGCCTTTGCAATCGCCTTCCAATCGATGTCATCGGGAGATCTCTTGGAGACTTTGGCGGCTTCAAAAGCGGCAATCGCTTCCTTGGTGGGGGTGTAGCGAATGATTTTTGCGTTATTTGCAAAATTCTTGACCGATTCTGCACATTTCTGGCACTGGTCCTTGGTGGTGTAGTTTTCACCGTAGTACTTGCGCTCCAGGATAAAGCGGTAACGGTCATACTTATCTACGCGAATGTCAAACGTGCCCTCTGCAACGGTCTTTTTAAAGGTTTCAATGCCCTTAAGAGCACCGATGAGTGTTGTAAAGCTGGGGCTATCAAAGAGCACTTGACCGTTGTTGGCAACCAGATAGAAGTGGAAGCCGTCAACCTCAAGCTCAAATTCATACTTGCCGACAGCCTTTGCACCGTTCTTTGCGATCTGCGCTTCAGCTTCTGCAATTGCCTGGTCAAATGCCAAGCGCACATCCTCCTCGGTCTTCATAAAGAAGGGGCGGGGAACGATGGTAACTCCGGCAGGAACCTTGGAAGCCGGAGCCTTAGCGGGTGCCTTCTTTGCAACGGCTGCGGCAGGCTTCGCAGGTGCTGCAGGCTTTGCCGCAGGAGCTTTGGCAGGTGCGGGAGCCGCTTTTTTGGGAGCAACCTTTGCAGCGGAGGGCGCCTTTGCTGTGGGAGCTGCCTTTTGCTGAGCTGCGGGAGCGGCGGTTTTTGCTTCGGGCACCTTAATATTGCTGATGGAAGGTCCTTTCTTTTCGGGCGCGGCAGCCTTAGGTGCCTGCACCTCTTCTTGCTTTTTTTCTTCTTCTTTTTTCTTTCTTGTGAACAATCCCATGAGAACCTCCGTACAAATAAAAATTTTACTACGTTAATTGTATCACAATTTTTGGGTTCTGTCAACCGAATTTCAAAATAAAAAACAATATTTTCACAAATCTTTTCAAAAAAGACCTTGACACAGAGGTTTTTTTAAGGTACAATTTTTATAGAGATCATTAAGAAAGGAACTGTGTACGTGAACCAAAACCAAAATAACGGTACGTCAAAAAAAGCGATGGATCAAGAGTCGCTTTTGGCAATCTTTTTGATTGGATTGATCGTATTTTTTTTGATTATGACCCCGGTCCTTCTTTTGCAGTCCTGCGGCGCAGAGGATCAATTACCAAACGATACTCAGGGGGACAGCCAAAGCGAGAGTGAAAGCGAAACCTTACCGCCTCCTCCCATTTCCGTTCCCGTGTTTTCTGGCGGTGTGGGTGTAAAAGTCCCCAATCCAAGTGCAGCAACGGTAACTCTTTTGGGCGAGATCGATGCGCAGTACGCCATTTTGATTCGTGCTGACAGCGGCGAGATCTTGGCACAAAAGAATGCAGAAACTGCTTTTTCGCCCGCTTCGATGACCAAGGTGATGACCTTGATCGTGGCGTGTGAGTATTTTGCAGAGAAGGATCTGGATCGACGGCTCGTGCTTTCTGCTGAGGTTGTGGATTATGTTACCTCCGGAAATTATCTTGGCACCGAGGTTGCGCTCCCAACCGAGTCTAACGGAATCACCTGTATTGGAGATACTTATAGTATCAAGGATCTGCTTTACGGTATCGGCGTCATGTCTGCGGCAGATTGCACGTATATGATTGTGCGTGAGGTTGCGGAAACCGAGCAGAATTTTGTTGATATGATGAACGCCAAAGCCGAGGCACTGGGACTTGTCGGTACGCATTTTGATAACGCGGTCGGCTTTGACAGCGCAACCAATGTAACCACCGCATCCGATATGGCAATGATCATGGCGTATGCAATGCAATGCGATCTGATCGTGGATATTTTAAAACCGAGAAGTGAAAGAATGCAGATTCAGGCATATTATGAACACGATGGAGAGACCAAGAGCTATCCTGTATATCTCAAGCCCTCTATCAAAAGCCGTATGGATAAATATCCCGAATTTTCACTTTCCGGTGTAACTCTCCAAGCAACCAAAACCGGCTACACAAACGAATCCTTTATCGTTGCCTCTGCCGTCAGCAAAACTACGGGGGCGTGCTACATATTGGTCCTCGGTGACGTCAAGGGAGAGACCGAAGAATCCCTGACGCAGAAGTTCAAAAATACTATGGTTGATATGGAATTCCTTTTTAATACCTATGCTTCATAAAAATACGGTATTCCGCTTTTTGCGGAATACCGTATCCTTTTTTGCCTTTTTTGCATATAGTAATATAGACATAAACAGATGCAAGGAGGCGTTTGATATATGCTGATCACAAAGCCCTACAACCGTGCACGCGCCGTGCAGTATGCAAAGGAATGGGCATTGCGGCGCAATCCACTCTTTATTGATTTTACAGGCATCGGAGGCAATTGCACCAATTTTGTTTCTCAAGCCATTTTGGCGGGGAGCTGTACCATGAACTACACGCCCGATTTTGGTTGGTATTATATTTCACCCACCGACCGTGCCCCTGCCTGGAGCAGCGTGGAGTTCTTTTATGATTTTTTGACGGGAAGAGCCGATTTTGCCGAGCAGAACGGCGGCGTGGGACCCTTTGCCACCGAGGTTGTCGACAGCTTGGCAGAGGTGGGAGATGTGGTACAGTATGCCAATGAGGCAGGGGATTGGTATCACACTGTCATCATTACGGGTGTAGAGGGGAATGAATTTTTGGTCAGCGCACAATCAAACGATGCGCTGGATCGCCCAATTACCTCGTACAATTTTACAAAAGCTCGTTTTTTGCATATTGAGGGTGTGCGGATCGAGTTGAACGACGATGCCTGCTTCGATCTTCTGCTAAGGGGAGGGATCGATCCTGAGCAGATGCCTGAATCCTAAGATTACGACTCATAATCCTGTAAAAGCACCAGCAAATCCTCCCAGCTCTCTGCATAAACGCCCTCCGCTAAACGAGCACGCTCGGAGGGGGGGAGTGTGTCAATCGAGATTCGCGTCCAATGCATAAAATACCCCGATTCTCCAAACACCCCAAGGCGATCCTCCACCGCGCGCAGGTAAAATCCGCCCTTTGTCGGTTCGATATCATCCTCCGGCTCAATCGGCGCCAGCACGGCTTGGTCACGCTCCGCACGAATCTCTTCCAGGCACCCGTCAAGGTCCGATACCAATTCGGATACGCGCCCCTCCCACAAAGCACTCTCACTGACCGCATTGCGCATCACCGTCAAAGTAGTGATAGCAAGCGTGAGGCATATGATGAGCAAAAAGGCACAAAGTACGGTAAAAATTTTCGTAGCATCCATCTGTTTTCTCCATTTTCATTTTTTTGTAAATCGTGTAAAGATAGCATCTCCTGTTTTGCGGCTGATATGCATCAAATGCGGAAATACTAACAAAAAAACAAAAGGAGAATTGACGTGCAAGGATCAAGATCAAAGTGCCGCCGTGCTTCCGGACGCCATATAGGATGGATGATATGTGCCTTTCTTTTATGGGGCGCGTTAACGCTTACACTGCTGGGTGGATTTTACCTGGAAAAGCATTTTCAAACCGATGCTTCTGCGCTTGCAATTGAACCAAACCAAATTCCGCGCTCTCCGCGCTTTTATCTGTATCGCTTCAGCGATCGTGACAAGCGCGAGGGAGAGCGGGAGGAGGTTACCGCCTCCGTCTACGCCCAAAAGCAAACCCAATACGTTCCGTATGAAAGAATTCCAAAGGAAATGATCAACGCTTTTGTTGCCATTGAGGACAAGCGTTTTTTTGAGCATGAAGGAGTAGATTGGTATCGCACAGCAGGCGCTTGCTTTCGTTATTTTTTCGGTGGTGGGGAGTCCTTTGGCGGCTCGACCATTACCCAACAGCTTGTCAAAAACCTGACGGGAGATGCGGAAATCACGTGGCGGCGCAAGCTGCAGGAAATATTATATGCTCGTGATCTGGAGCGCAGACTTGATAAAACGCAGATCATGGAGCTGTATCTCAACGTCATTCATTTTTCGGATCAATGTGATGGCATTGCCGCGGCGGCGGAGCACTATTTTTCCAAAAGTCCGGAGGAGCTGACGCTTGTCGAGTGTGCCGCTATTGCTGCCATTACCAACAATCCAAGCTACTATAATCCCATTCGCAATCCGCAAAACAACCTCGCGCGTCGAAATCTGATCCTTTTAGAAATGCATGAACAGGGGTATTTGGATGATGCATCATATTTGGCGGCGAAGGAAAGTCCGCTGGCGCTCAAGGTCAACGAAACGGAAGAAGAACTGACCAATTCATGGTATATAGATATGGTGATCGAGGATGTGATCGGTGCTTTGATGCGCGAGCGTGGGATGAGCCGTGCCGCGGCATCCCATCTCTTTTATACGGGTGGGTTGCACGTTGACCTTGCCATGGATCCTGAGGTGCAATCCATCGTCGAGGAGTACTATCGCACCGAGATCGCAGTTCCAAGCAATAAAAGCGGAACGCATGCTCAGTCTGCGGCAATCGTAATCGACAGTCGTACGGGGGATATTCTTGCCGTTGCCGGAGCGGTTGGAAAGAAGAACGGAAACCGCGTGCAAAGCTATGCCACTCAGACCAAACGCGCGCCGGGTTCCACCATCAAGCCATTGACGGTTTATGCACCTGCACTTGAGGAGGGGATCATCCATTGGGGAAGTGTGTATGACGACGTTCCTTTAAAATTTGACGAGGATGGCAAAGGAGTGTGGCCTAAAAATGCAAACGGCATCTATCGTGGATTGACCAACGTTGCGTATGCCGTGGCGCACTCCACCAACACCGTAGCCTTGCGCGTTTTGGAGGAGGTGGGATTACCGCGTGCGTTCTCCTATGGAAAGGAACGCTTTGGATTGGATCTTGTGCAAAACGGTGCGCATACCGACCTTGGTGCGGCGGCTCTTGGGTTGGGGCAGTTGAACTACGGCGTGACCCTGCGTGAGCTGACAGCGGCATATACCGCCTTTGCGGACGGCGGCACGTATCATCCGTATCGTTCCTATTTCCGCGTTATGGACTCAGAAGGAACCGTTCTGCTTGCCAATCCCGATCGCGGCAACGTGGTGCTTTCTACCGAAACGGCGGCAATTATGACCAAGCTTTTGCAGGGCGTGGTGGAGCACGGTACCTCCTCGTCGATCACCTTGCAAAAGACGTGCGAGTGTGCAGGTAAAACGGGAACGACCAACAACGATCACGACCGCTGGTTTGTTGGATACACCCCCGAGTACGTTTGCGGTGTGTGGTGTGGATATGAGTATCCCGAGCCATTGGTTGGAAAAAATATTTGCACCGGTATCTGGAATACCGTAATGAAACGGATTGTGTTTTTGCGAGAGACCAAAACGCACTTCAGCATTCCAAGTAGCATTGTAAAGGTTAGTTATTGCAAAGATTCGGGCATGCTTCCGGATGCGGCGTGTGAGCTGGATGCGCGAGGATCACGTATGGAGACGGGATGGTTCAAAGCGACGGATCGACCGCAAGCCTTTTGTAACACGCACGTCGAGTGCGACTATTGTACGGGAGAGAGCGGTGGCGTTTGCCACGATTTTTGCCCCGTGGAGCAACGCACACGTGTGGGATTGATCCGTGTTATAAGAGACCTTCCCAAACAGATATTTGTCGGTGACGCGCAGTACGTTTGGCGTGGCGATCCTGCCGCGATTTTACCAAATCCAAATTCCAACGCTCCTTATTTCGATCGGACGCTCAAGCATCCGTGTGGCATTTCACGTGGGGATATGCAATATAACCGCTCTTGCACGGCACATGCAAAAGAGCAAGAAGAAACACAAGGGGAGACGGGAGAGGCAGAGGAAGAGGACGGTGAGACCGAATTTCCTATTCCTTGGAATTTACCAAGTCCGCAAGCATAAAAAACAAGCATCTCTCATAGGTTGATACCGAGAGATGCAACAAATACCAAACAGCATCTTTCGGGAGGTGCTGTTTTTGTATCAGAAAAAATACGGTCGCATGACCATTGGCGCTTGGTTAAATTTGGAAATGGAGCAAAGCAATCCGCTTATCATGCTTTTATTGGGTGTTGGGATGGTA
This sequence comes from Clostridia bacterium, assembly GCA_017453305.1. GTDB lineage: Bacteria > Bacillota > Clostridia > Oscillospirales > CAG-272 > UMGS1865. The sequence continues at coordinate 1,406 of JAFTKJ010000086.1, read as the reverse complement.
GCAGGGGGGATTTTAATCCGCTTTTTTGTGGGAAGCCCGCATCTTGTCATTTTGTCACTCAATATCGAAACGATGATCCCACCCGTTTGGCTCATGACACTGCTGTGGACACTCTCGTTCTTGATCGTCGGCTGTGCGGCAGGCTTTGTGCTTGGCTATCGTGCACGGGGGTGCGAGGTGGACAAATATAAGGGAGGCATGCTTTTTGTTTTGCTTGCCGTGTTGGAGCTGTGTTGGTATCCCACGTTTTTCGGCGCAGGATTGCTCTTTTTAAGTGTGCTCGAAAGCATTCTGATCCTATGTCTTGGGATTGGAACAACGCTTTGCTTTTACCGCGTCAGCCGTTTTTCAGGAATGTTGCTTTTATTACATGACCTTTGGTTGATCTACCTTCTTATCCTGAATTTTGCGGTCTTTTTCAGAGCGTAAACGAAAAATATTTTTTAAAATTCAAAAAGCACTTTACAAAACGAAAAAATTGTGATATACTAATTTTGCCAAACAAATTCCATATTCCAAAACACAAGCGTGCATTTTTTATTTCGGTAAAAATGCAGGCTCTGTTTTGCATGGCGTTTGTGTTATGTGGAATGAATTTGTTTGGCGACAATCGGAGTCATGTGTTTTTCGGTGCGCTGGCTTTGGTTGGCGCACTTTTTATTTTACACCGGGAAATGGGGAACGAAGGTCGTGATCGGACCGCACGTTTATGATCAATTCAAAATGGAGGAACAAATGAAAAAACTGATCTCTTTTGCCATTGTTTTGGCAGCACTTTTGACCCTTGTCAGCTGTGGCGGCAAGGTTTATGAGGCAGAGGCTAAGGAATTTACGTCAAACGGTATGACCATTACCTTGACCAAGAGTTTTGTAGAAAACACACAGCAGGGCTATACGGTATGCTACGATTCCAATGCGGTTGCGGTTATCGCACTCAAGGAAGCCTTCACCATGATGGAGGGATTTGAGGATTGGACTTTGGAAGCGTATGCGGATGCAATTTATCAAAATAATGCCGCAAACAATCCCACGACTCCTGCAAAGGTCGGAGACCGCATGGTGATGGAATATACCTTCTTCAATCCCGATACGGATATTACCTATCATTATTACACCTGCATGTATAAGGGAAGCGACGGATTTTGGATGATCCAGTTTGCCTGCGACGTCAACGAGATCGAGGAGTATAAGCCCTACATGATCGAGTGGGCAGATTCTGTTCGCGTCTGATTTTTAAGTATTGGTCCGATCACACCGTCTCCCACAAAGGGGCAGTCACATTTGACGAGACCGAAAAAGCCCGTGGCGTAAAGAAAAAAGTCCCGCTCGCCGTCAAAAACGACAAATGAGACAGGATAAGGTTGAATTTCTTCGAAATTCTCCAAATATTTACGGGCTTTTTCTAT
>JAFTKJ010000085.1 GCA_017453305.1 Clostridia bacterium | reverse complement strand
GCGATAGAAAAAGCTCGTAAATATTTGGAGAATTTCGAAGAAATTCAACCTTATCCTGTCTCATTTGTCGTTTTTGACGGCGAGCGGGACTTTTTTCTTTACGCCACGGGCTTTTTCGGTCTCGTCAAATGTGACAGCCCCGTTTTGTTATTTCGTTCCAAGCTTTTCAGCAAAGGCAGTCAACTCCCGAGCAGCTTGATCGTCACATCTGCCCACCGACATAAATACGCCGCGCGGTGAGAGATGACGCATCAGCTTTTCAGCCCCCGCGGGATCCTCCACAAAGAGCACCAATCCCTTGCCCGCCGCCTGAATTTTATCGTACATATCAAACCAACATTCATCGCTCAGCTTTCCTTTTCCCTCACCAACCGTCCATTGAATGGCGTTGAGTCGCGGAATGGAAAGAAGATGATCCAGGTGCGGAATTTCACCGGGACCGTCGAGATGGTAAATACTCTTATCCAAAAACTCGGTCAGATCGATCAAATCGGGCAACACAAATTCCTTGAACATATCCGGGGAAAGCATTGCCGAAAAATCACATTGAATGGGAGAATAACGCTGACGGCACCAGATGGGCATCCAAGAGGTGTAGCCGTCCTGATACTGCGCCACGCGGTCTGCCAATTTGGTGTAAGCTTGCTTCCAGCAGGCACGCACTGTATCGGTCATTGCCTTCACTTCCTCGGGATAGTCGTACAAATCGAACAAGAGCTCTTGCGTGCCGCGTAAGGAGGCAACCACGTCCACGGTTCCGCCGATATCGGTGATGGAGGCGTACATACTGCCATCCTTGAGAACGGCGTCGGTGAATTCTACCGTCTTTTTCCAAAGCGGACTTTCCTCATCAAAGGCAACGCGCGGCGGATTCTCCCAATCGGCAATGATGGGATCACGGTCGAACCAAACGGTGTTGGGCGCGTACTGATAATTGCCGCCGATATACGCCGCCAAAGAACCCGGACCGTAATTGATAAACTGTCTGGGAAAGCCGTCCATATAAAAGCGTGCACCGTTGTTGCGCGCATGTGCCTCACGGAGGCGAAAATCAATATTGTCGCGCTTGTATGTAACAAATTCCTCGTCGCTGATCTCCTGCGGCTTTTCAATTTTACCTCCGCCAACGGCAATATAGGTCAAAAAGCGATCGTGCACGTCACATTCCCAAAATGCATCGTAACGCTTTTGGCTCTCTTCACTCATAAAGCTTGCCTTTTTCATCGAACTCCCTCTCTTTCAAGTGTTTTGTGACTTTATTATATCACAAAAGCGAGATAAGTGTATAGTAAAATAATCTTTTTTTAGGTAGAAAAAATGATTTATTTACATACTGCGGTCAGCGGTGTTGCGGTATTCGCGCGGTGTTTTGCCCGTATGTGCCTTAAAAAGACGCCGAAAATAAATGGAGGATTCAAAGCCCAATTGCTCGCTCAGCTCCTCAATGGAGATCTCGGGATGATCGAGCAAGGCGCGCTCGGCATGCAAAACCGTAATTTTGTTTTTGTATTCAATGGGTGACATCCCCATCTCGCGCTTGAAGCACTCGTAAAAATAAGAGGGGCTGACATGGCAGAGCTGTGCCAGCTCGGGCACGCGCAATGGGGTATCGTAATGTGCTTCAATGTAACGCACAGCCTCCACGATGCGATGATTGAGCGTCAGGTCACGCTCGTAGTGCATGCGTGCAAAAAGCTTGGAAAGGATTTGACAAAAGCTCCCCACCGCATACAGAGACGCAAGCTCCTCCGTGCCACTTGCCGCAACCTCTGCAAACGCATCGCGCAGATTCTGACATTCCCGGATCACCTGTAACGGATAGATTCGCGTGCCGATGGGCGCTCCGAAGGGGACAAGATCGAAATGACAAGAGAAAAAGATTGTTTTGGGTATTCCTTTCCATATTGAATAATAGCAGTTTCCTTTTGCCACGTAAATGACGTCACCGGCACGGACGAGCATACTTTTGCCATTGTAAACGAACTCCGCTTCCCCGCTTTCGATGTATGCCACGCTGTGCAAGGGGCGCGGCAAACGGCGAAAATCGCGCACCGTTCCCGCTGTATCCTCAAAGGCTTCACCGTGTAAATAGGTTAACGAAATTGGATGCTGTCCCATATCATCACCTCTCATACCGTAGAATTGTTTTGTTTTCTTCTATTATACGCTCTTTTCTTTTTCTTGTCAAGTGGTATAATAGAATTACTTTCACATTTAAAAAATACAAAGGAGCTTTGAGTATGAGTACAAAAACAGTTTTGATCACGGGCGGCGCCTCCGGCATGGGGCTGTTGCTTGGACAATGCTATGCAAAAGAGGGCGCCAACGTGGTTCTTGCCGACGTCAACCGCGACGCTTTGAACAGCTGTGTTGACGAGATTCGCACCTATCACCAAAACGTCATCGGCGTGCAGGTGGACGTCCGCGATTACGCACAGGTCTGCAACGCGCGCGACGAGGCGGTGGAGCAATTCGGCTCGATCGATATTCTGATCAACTGTGCGGGCGGTGCCGAAACCCGTATTTGCAATGCGCAAGGTGAGTTTCACGAAACCCCCATTGAGGTATACGATTTTGGACTTGACGTCAACCTCAAGGGCGCATTTTATTTCGACCACGCCGTAATGGCACAAATGGTAAAGCAAAACAGCGGTGTTATTATTCACCTCGGCTCCATTACGGGCGAGGAAGGCAGTGGAAATGCAGTTGCTTACGCCGCCTCCAAAAGCGCCCTGATGCACGGCGTGACCAAATCCATTGCGTTGGCAGGCGAGCACCACAACGTGCGTTGCGTTTGCATTGCCCCGGGTCCCGTACTGACACGTCCCGCCATGGCAAATATGAAGACCATGCTCGGCAGAGCAGCAGAGCCGCAGGAGATCGTTGATATGATCATGTATGCCGCATCCGAAAAGTGCGAATTCCTCAACGGCGTTACCATTTTGATGGACGGCGGCAGAAGCGTGATGTTTAACAAATAATCAGCTTGAGGTGAGAAAAAATGATCAATAAACCAACCTTTTTACATCAAAACAAACCCCTGATCACCGCGATGGTGCAGGCAACCAATCCCGACGATCTCATTCATCTGGTGCGCACAGCTGCCTTTGACGGAGCGGACGCCTACGGTTTTCAATTCGAAAAGCTGGAAAGAAAATACCAGAATGAGGAAACCGTCAAAAACATCTTTGCCACCATGGCACCTCGCCCGATCTACGCTACCAACTACCGCTTTGCCTCCAATCAAGGAAAAAGCGACGAGGAGCTTGCCGAGGGCTATCTTTGGTTGTGCGATATGGGAGCAACACTGATTGACGTGATCGGCGATCTCTACGCCCCCGCCCAATACGAGATCACGCGTGATCCCGCGGCGATTGAAAAGCAAAAGGCGCTGATCGATCAGATCCATGCAAAAGGATGTGAGGTGCTGATGTCCTCACACACACATACTTTTATGTCTACCGAGGTGGTTTTGGAGATTGCACGTGAGCATCAGGCGCGCGGTGCGGACATCTCTAAAATCGTCACTGCCGCCAACAGCGAGGAGGAAGAGCTGGAAAACTTGAAAACCGCGACCGTTTTGCGCCGCGAGTTGGATATTCCCTTCCTGTTTCTCTCCGGTGGAACACACAACCATTTGCATAGATCATTCGGTCCGATGTTTGGCTCCTGCATGTGGCTGACCGTTCCGCTGTACGACGAATGCGCAACACCCTCACAGCCGCTTTTGCGCTCCATTCGTGCAATCAAGGACAATTTTGACAATATCTGACCAAAATAAAACACAGAACGCGGTTGGCGCGATACTCTTAACGGAGTATCGCGCCAACCGCGTTCTGCTTTTTTATTTGCATTCTACCGAAAGGGTCGGATAGAGCGCAGACTCCTTGAATATAGGAATCTCGTTTCCGCTCTCGACAAAAAGTCCGGAAAGGACCAATTTTTGTGTGGGCACGTAGGGAAACGGTTTTCCGGGAGCAAAGCTCTTGTCATAATGCCCCAATACGAAAAGTTGATTCTCCTTTCCGGCAACCGCCGCACCGTCCAGTATCCGAAGCCCCTCCACGGTCACCGTATGCGGCATATAGCAAACGTAGCCGAAATCGTGGTCTCCTTCATTATAGCATCCAATCACCGCGCCGTCATTGCTTTGCGGAATCCAAATACAATTGCGCACGGTGATGCTTCCCTCCCACGTAGAGCCGTAATCCGGGCGGAGCACGATCAAACACCCTCCGCGTGTCAGCGTATCTTCAATCAAAAAATCGCCGCAGCCGATCAAATTCAAGCATTGATGTCCCAATTCACAGCCCTTGATCGTCGCATCCGTCACACCTTGGTGTGCATCGAAGCGTGAAACGATGCAATCCTCCAAATACAGCTCCTTACAGAAGTTAGAGCCCATGATTCCCCAATAACGCTTATCCATAATGTCGATGGTCTGCTTGATGCCGCGCATATGCACACGAATGGCAAAAGTCAAATTGAGATCGTACGTACCCATATCCACCATCTTTCCGGGAACTTTGCTGGGGGTCTGATACGTGCGGTGCGGTGTCAAAAGACAATTGATGAGATGAACACCGACGCACTCGAGAACCGACAAAAAGCCACGGTAAGGAGCGCCGTGATCCCCTTCCCCCGTTACACGGTGGACCAAGCCCTCAACGGTCACATAATCGCGTTGGATCGTCACTCCACGATGGTGATAATGATAAAAAGAGGGTGCTTGGTTGGCAATGGTGGTAAAGATGCCCCCCTTAATAGTGATGGGACGGTGATCCATCTCTCGCGCCTCTGCGTGCGAAATGACCGCATAATCCCAATTCAGTCGATTTTGTATCTCCCCCGCCGCATTGACAAAAAAGCATTCCTCCGCATCGGTTCCGCTACCACTGTTCAATCCCTTGCGAATAAAAATCCGTTTTTCGCTACTGCTGACCTTGACGTACGTATCCCCCGAAAAGGTTTGCCCGATGTTTTTTTGATCCCTATGGAGAGAATGGATCGCAAGCGCATACGGCTCGAAATCCGAAGCGACACAAAAGACGCTGCTTTGAATGTCCTCCAACGAGCGGTCATCGATGATAAATTCCGCCGTACCGAAATCAACGTCGGTTTGTATGGTGGCTGCTCTTGCGCCTCCGCCGATATAATAGCGTGCGCCATCCTTGCATTTTACGGAGGTTCCGCTCTCATTTGCAGCATCGTGACAGGCAATGATCGCAGCCATATCATCGGTCACACCGTCGCCGACTGCTCCGAATTGTTCATAATTCAAAAAGGCAGTTTCTATCATATGTGTTTCCCCACTCAGTTTTTAATTTTCCGTCAGCGGAACGTAAACGGGATTTTTAAACTGCTCAATCGTTTGCTGCATGGATTTTTGAATATCATCTATCCCCTGTAATTTGACCTGAATCATATTTTGTGTAGTGAGATCTGCCTGCTGTATTATGTACATAAAGCCGCCCCAATCATAAAGGCTTGCAACATCATAAGTAAGCGAGCTCCGAATCGTTTGCCATGTTCTTTTTTGTGCAAAAGACTCTGCCAAATCCGCATGGAGCACAACGTCCTCATAAGCATCAACCGTTCCATACCAATACGAATAAGCGGCAAAAACCTCTAACATCAAAAACGCATTCTCTTGATCTGTGCACTTGGTTGGAATGCTCCACAAAAAGAGATTCTCGTACGCTTGAACAAGGGTTTGATAGGAATCCCCCTCTTCGTAAAGAGCGATAGGAAGAACCGCATAACGGGCAGAGCCACTTAGACGCAAGCTTTTTCTGATGTCCCAAGAGGTCATATCGGTAAACAGGCATCCTCCGTTAAAAAACCATATCTTTCGATCTACGGAAAAGCCGTTGGGAATCCAATCGGTTCCGTCCTCTATCATGTTTTTACAAAGGTATGACAAAACCTGCTCACTGCGCTCTTTTTCAATCGCAAAGCCGATCTCTCCATTTTCATCGTGCTCGGTGATGCGCCCACCCATACCGTAAAAATAGAACAGCGGTGCAGCAGAATACTGAAAATATCCTACCCTATCTCCTTTTTGAGCATCAGGTTCTCCATCGGTCGGGTCGGCATCGTAATTGGCGTATTCTGCCATGGTCAGCATCGTTTCCATCGTCCATGCGCGTTTATCTACCAATTGAAAAACATCAGCGTAATCGTCACTACAAAAGAGCTCTGCAAATTCCTCTGCCTTTTCTTCAAACAAATCCAAATTAACAACGGTGGAATAGCTGCAATCGGCAACGGTAACGCTCATATCACCGGCGATGAAGTAAAGCTTATTTCCAATGGAGAGCTGTTTGACCGAATTTTGATCAAATGATGGATTCTGCAAATAATAAGCTTCGTCTGTCGCATTCAAATCAAGCAAAAGTCCCTGCGTTGCGGCAATCGCCAGATCGGTGACGGGCAATACCGTCAGATCGTACGTTGTGCCGTTTTCATACGCGCGCTTCAAATCGGTCAACGCAATCCAGTCGCTGATGGGAGGAGTGATCAGTTCAATGCGACAATGAAAGCTTTCCTCAATTTTTTGATTACGCTCATACACTTTATAGGCGATCTGATTGGAAGACCCGCTCGTCGGAATGTAAATATCATCGCTCCAATAACTGACACCGCTCCCTTGAAAACCTCTTCCGCCATATATTTTGACAACGTAATCCTTCCCTTTCTCGTCACGCAGATCCACAATTTCGGGCAGGCGACCGTCAATCGTCTCATGCTCCTCATCTTCCAACGGCACGGTCGTCTCCTCGGGTGTCGATTCTTCCCCACCTTTGGAGTCACCGCAGGCACACAAGATGGGCAACAGCATCAAAAGGATCAGTACAAAGGCAATCAGTTGTTTCAGTTTCATGGCAACTCCTGTTCATAATGATAAATTTCTTAAGAGCTTCTTAAGATCAATTTTATTATATCATACTTGACCTTGCTTTTCAATTCACAAATTGCACAAAATCCCCCCCTTGTTTTGTGCAACATGCACAACGCAAAAAATTTTGTTTGTGATAAAAAATAAAAAAAGAAGCTTGTTTTCATAAGAGTAGACTTCGATTGCATATATTGAAACAAAAAGCCTATGGGAGGAGCAAATGAACGGAACGAAAAAGGACACGCCGCAAGTGCACGGGCTGAATGCACGCGCGGTTCTGGAATCGCGGAAAGCGCACGGTGCAAACGTGCTGACCAAGCAAAAACAAAAAAGCTTTTTGGGACAATTCCTCGCCAATCTCAACGATCCCGTCATCCGCATTTTGCTGGTGGCGTTAGCGGTGCATCTGTTGTTGCTGTTTGGGGACGGCGATCTTTTGGAAACTGTGGGGATTGCCATTGCGGTCTTTCTTGCCACGCTGATCTCCACACTCTCGGAATACGGCTCTGCCAAGGCGTTCTCGCGCTTGTCCGAGCAAAGCGGAAACGGAAAATGTCGGGTGCGCCGCGAAGGCAACGTTTTGGAAATTCCCTTTTCCGAGGTTGTGGTTGGCGACGTGGTACTGCTGAGCGCCGGTGAACAGATCCCCGCAGACGGAAAACTCTTTTCGGGTGCGCTTCGCAGTGACCAATCTGCAATGACCGGCGAAAGCCGCGAGGCGGAAAAGATCCCCACAGGACCATTCCGACACGACCCTGCCTGCCCCTCGGCACTCTTTCGAGGTTGCACCGTAACGGGAGGCATGGGAGAAATGACGGTCACAGCAGTCGGCAATGCTACGTTTCTGGGTGAAATCTCACGCGAGATCCAAACCGAAACGCGCGAAAGCCCGCTCAAGCGCCGTTTGACCAAGCTTGCACGTCAGATCAGCATCTTTGGCTACGTTGCCGCCGCGCTTGTGGCTTTGGTCTATCTATTCAACGCATTTGTGCTGGACAGCGGCATGCATCCCACCCTCATACAGCTCAAGCTGACCGATCTGCACTATCTTTTCTCCCACCTCCTTCATGCCTTTACGCTGGCGCTGAGCGTGCTTGTGACCTGCGTCCCGGAGGGACTTCCCATGATGGTGGCGGTGGTGCTCTCCTCCAACATCAAGCGCATGGTGCGCGATCAGGTATTGGTACGCAAGCCCGTTGGAATTGAATCGGCAGGCAGCATGAACATCCTCTTTACCGACAAGACCGGCACACTGACCGAGGGAAAAATGCAAGTGGAGCGCATCGCTCTGCCCGACGGAACGGTCTGCTCTCTGCGCGAATTGATTCAAACGCGAAGCCGCGCCGCCGAGCTGATTCCACATCTGTTGCGCTTTGGGAGCGAAGCCGAGATCGGAACCGATGCCAACGGGAAACGCACCGCCATTGGCGGTAACGCAACGGCAAGAGCACTTTTGGAAAGCGTGATGGAGCTTCCACATCCCACCTCCGTACAATTGCTTGCTCGCCTCCCCTTTGACAGTACGCGCAAGTATGCGGCGGCCAGCCTTGGCGGCAAAGAACGCCTCACCTTTCTTTTGGGTGCACCCGAAAAGCTCTTCCCTTTTGTAGAAGAAGAGTTGCAAAACGACGACCTCCCTCACCCATTCTCCCGCACACGTGCCGAGCGCTGCATTGCAGAACAAACCGTGCGCGGATACCGCGTGCTTGCAATGGCTCTCTCTCGTGAAAACGTCTCAGCCCCTCACCACAAGGACGGCATTCACGGCTCATTGATCTACCTTGGTGCGGTCTGCCTATGCGATCCGTTGCGCAAAGAAGCCACCCAAGCTGTGGCAAATCTGCAGGATGCAGGCATTCGCGTAGTGATGATCACGGGCGACAGCCGCGAGACCGCCACGTCGATAGGAAGGCAATGCGGCATTATTGACCGAGAGCATGACGTTGTATTGACAAGCGAAGAGCTCGCACGCATGTCGGACACCGGGCTACAGGATCTTCTCCCACGCCTGGCGGTGGTGGCACGTGCACTCCCCACCGATAAAAGCCGCTTGGTGCGCATTGCCCAACAACAAAATTTGGTGGTTGGTATGACGGGCGACGGCATTAATGATGCCCCTGCCCTACGCCTTTCCGACATCGGCTTTTCGATGGGGAGTGGCACGCAGGTGGCAAAGGATGCCGGGGACATCGTCATTCTGGACAACAATCTTGCCTCCATCGTTCGTGCCGTCCTTTACGGAAGAACCATCTTTAAGAGCATTCGAAAATTCATCACCTTGCAATTGACCATGAACTTTTGCGCGGTCGGCGTAAATATGATCTGCCCGTTTTTGGGATTTGACGCGCCCTTGACCGTGGTGCAAATGCTGTGGATCAATATGATCATGGATACGCTCGGCGGTCTTGCATTTGCAGGAGAACCGCCCTTGCAGGAATACATGAAGGAACCGCCCAAACGGCGCGACGAGCCCATTCTCAACCGTTATATGGTCAATCAGATCGCCTTTCTCGGCACTTTTACCGTAGGTCTTTGTCTCTTTTTTCTAAAAGCTCCGCACGTCACCGCCGCCTACCGCATCTCGGAGGGGAGCATCTGTCTTTTAACGGCGTTTTTTGCGCTCTTTATCTTCTCCTCGGTGTTCAACTGCTTCAACGCACGTACCGACCGCCTCAAGCTCTTTTCGGGCTTGCGACGAAACCGTGTCTTTCTCGGCATTATGCTTGCGGTACTGCTGATCCAGATCCTGTTTGTATATCTTGGCGGTAGCATTCTGCGCACCGTGCCTTTGACACCGCAAGAATTGCTTTTGACCATGGCACTTGCACTCTCGGTCTTTCCTGCCGATCTGATCCGTAAAGCGGTATTGCGGTTGCTTGGAAAAAAATCGGGATATTAAAAAATCGGGTGTGTCTCAAATGCAAAATTTGAGACACACCCAAAGGGGCTAGTCAGATTTAGGCGAGAATCGTCGATTTTGGGGCGTGAGGCGTACGAGGGTACGTCGAGCCCCAAAAGCGGCGATAGAAAAAGCCCGTAAATATTTGGAGAATTTCGAAGAAATTCAACCTTATCTTGTCTCATTTGTCGTTTTTGACGGCGAGCGGGACTTTTTTCTTTACGCCACGGGCTTTTTCGGTCTCGTCAAATGTGACAGTCCCCTTTTGGTTATTATCTGTTTTGGATAAAGCTGTTAAAATCATCATTGCCGGAATCATCATCGTCGTTGGAGTCGTTTTGCGCTTCCTTGGACTTTTCCTCTTCGGCTTCGGCAGCCCTTTTGGCTTCCTCTTCTGCCTGACGCTTTGCGCGCTCCTCGTTGTCGCGACGGCTCTTTTCCGCCTTCTCGGCTGCAATGGCATCCAACTGCTCCTCGGTAGCACCGTCCTGCATAGCGGCAATAAACTGATCGCCGTCCATGGTTTCATGCTTCAACAGATACTGTGCCACAAAATGAAGCTTATCGATGTGCTCTGCAAGAATCGCCTTTGCCTCGGCATAGGATTCCTTCACCAGACGCTGGATCTCCTCATCGATGATCGCGGCAGTCTGCTCGGAATACTCCTTGCCGTTGCTGTAGTCTCTGCCAAGGAACACCTCGGAATGCTCGGAGCCATACAGTACCGTGCCAAGACGCTCGCTCATACCATAGCGCGTGACCATTCCGCGCGCCACCTTGGTTGCACGCTGAATATCGGCAGAGGCACCTGTGGTAATATCGTCCATGATCAATTCCTCAGCGCCGCGTCCACCAAGGCACAAGCGGATCTCATCCACCATTTGTCCTCTGGTCATATGGTTCATATCCTGCTCCGGCATGCTGACGGTTACGCCGTTTGCGTTGCCTGCGGGAATAATGGTAATACACTTGACGGGATCGGTATTCTTGCAGTAGTAAGAGACGACCGCATGACCTGCCTCATGGTACGCCGTGATCTTGTTATCCTTTTCGGTGCGAACACGCGTTCTCTTCTGCGGTCCGAGAAGCGTCTTCATATAAGCTTCCTCAACGTCATCCATGCCGATGAGCGATTTGCCCTTCTTTGCGGCATTCAAAGCTGCTTCGTTGAGCAGATTTGCAAGATCGGCGCCCGTAAATCCAACGGTAGACTGTGCAACCTTGTGGAAATCGACTCCCGACTCCAGCGGCTTGTTGCGTGCGTGGACCTTGAGGATCTCTTCTCTGCCCTTCATGTCGGGATAGTTGACCGTGATCTGACGGTCGAAGCGTCCGGGACGAAGCAATGCAGGGTCCAGGATATCGGGGCGGTTGGTTGCCGCGATGACGATAATGCCATCGTGCGAGCCAAAGCCGTCCATTTCAACCAGCAACTGGTTCAAGGTCTGCTCACGCTCGTCGTGACCGCCGCCAAGACCTGCGCCACGGTGACGACCAACTGCGTCGATCTCATCAATAAAGATGATCGCGGCAGGCGATTTGCGCGCACTTTCAAACAGATCGCGCACACGGGATGCACCCACACCAACGTACATTTCCACAAAATCGGAGCCCGAAATAGAATAGAACGGAACGCCCGCTTCACCTGCAACCGCCTTTGCCAAAAGCGTCTTACCCGTACCGGGAGGGCCCTTGAGCAATACGCCGTGGGGGATCTTTGCGCCGAGCTTTGTGAACTTTGCGGGATCCTTCAAAAATTCCACAATTTCAACCAACTCTTCCTTTTCTTCATCCGCACCTGCCACGTCGCGGAACAGTACCTTTTTGCTGTCGTCTACGTTGGGCGTTTTCACGCGTGCCTTCCCAAAGGAATTGAACTTTCCGCCGCTTCCTCCGCTCATTTTGCTGAAGGAAATAAAGTAGATCACAACAAACAAAATGATAATTCCCAAAGTGGGCAAAAGGCTGAACCACCAAGGCATGGTTGCAGGAGGCTCGTATTCAACAGTGACTCCGTTGGTAAGCAACGTATCCTGAAAATCCTGGTAAAACATATCCACGTACGCCAAACGGTAGCTCTTTTGCGCCCCATCCTTGAGAGTGACGCTGACCACATTGTTGTTATGGACGAAGATCTCCTTTACCTCGTCCTCGCGGATATAATTCCCCAGCTCGGTGTAGTTGGCGATCTCCGTGCTCTTGGTATCCTTGTAAAACAAGGACGACATCATAACGATGATGAGCACAAACAACACCACATACAACAATATCTGGCGAATAAAGCTGTGTTTCTTCATGAATATAAAACTCCTCCGTTCTCGGGCAACACTTTATTATTTCTCATATACCGACGGCTTTAATACACCGACGTACGGGAGATTGCGATATTTTTCATCGTAGTCAAGTCCGTATCCCACAACAAATTCATCAGGGATAACCATGCCTACGTAATCGACCTGCATATTTACTTGACGTCGATCAGGCTTATCCAGCAGCGTGCAGCATTTTACGCTGTGCGCGCCGCGGTTCTCCAACAGAGACTGCAGCTTTTGCAGGGTTCTTCCGCTGTCGATGATATCCTCAACAACAATGACGTCTGCATCGGTGATGTCTCTTTTCAGATCGAGATGTACTTGAATAAAGCCGGACGTTTCGGTTCCCGCACCATAGGAGGAAACCTTCATAAATTCCATTTCGCAGGGCAGCGGAATGCGGCGCATCAGATCGGTAGCAAACAGGACCGAGCCCTTCAGCACCGTGACAAAAACCAGATCGCGGTTGCTGTCGCCGTAATCCTTTGTGATTTCTTCTGCCAAGCGGTCGCAGATCTCGCCAAGCTTTGCCTCGTCGACCATAACGTATTTGATGTCATCCTTCATGCTATGCATAATAAACGTCCTTTCTTTTTATGCTTTTTCATCCTTCAAGTGCACCTGCAACAGCCAGCGTTCACCGCCCTCTTGCTCGTCAGAGCTCAAAAAGCCATCTCTGCACCCCACAAAAGGAGCCCAAAGGACCTCACCGTTGCGGCAAAGCAAAGGAATCGTGCGGCGAAGCTGTACCGAAATACCCTTTTGCGCGTACAAACGGCGTAGCTTACGGTGCATTCCGTTCAAGAGGATCAGATCCCCTTCCCGACGGTTTCTCCAAAGCATATCTTTTGTTATTATATCAAAATCACCGTGTAAAATTATATACGGTGCTGTTGACAAATTGTGAATTTTTATTTCATCATCCATTTTTTGTACGGTGATGCGAAACGCCTTGCCCACAGGTGCGACGCCCCCCTCCGCCACGGGAAGCACATACTCCCCCATCTGTTCCGGCACGATGGAGGTCAAACACAACCTTCTCCCGTCGGAATACGCCGAGAACTCCCCAGGCAAAGCCACACGCGCTTCGGTATCTCCTTTTCGGATCAGCTCTGTCAGCGCCTGCAAATGCACCGCCTCGGGCGAATGTGCCGTCTGCTCCAGCACCCATGCATGCAGAGCGCGGCGCAGGATCGATGCGTGGATCGTTTGCAATGCTTTGAGGTCGATCCCCGTTTGATCGGCGTGCGTTTGCAAGAAATCCTTTGCCATCGACGACAGCAGATCCTCATCTGCACGCAACGCCTCACTCATCAACGTCACGTGCTGAGCAACGTTTGGAACCAACGATTCCAGCGTTGGAATGACCTCATGGCGAATGCGATTGCGCGTATAGGTGACGTCATCGTTGGTCTGATCGGTTACAAATTCCAATCCCTCTTCCCGACAAAACTCCAACAGCATCTGCTTGGAAAGCTTCAGCATCGGGCGAACCAGCACGCCACTCTCGAACGGACGCACGGGCGCAATGCCGCAAAGCCCTGCGGGGGAGGTATTGCGCGCCAGACGAAACAACACCGTCTCCAGGTGATCGTCCGCATGATGCGCCGTGACCAGGACGGGAATTTCACGCTGACGCATCAGCTCGGCAAAAAATGCATAGCGCACCTCTCTTGCCGTCTCCTCTACGCCCTTGCCACGCTCCTGTGCCAGACGCGGAACGTCCACGCTTTGCACGCAGATCTCCAATCCAAGGTGCTTTGCCGTTGCAACGCAGAAATCGCGGTCACGAAGAGAATCCTCTCCGCGAATGCCGTGCTCAACGTGCGCAAGGAGCAACGGAAAACCATATTGCTCCCTTTGCCGAAGCAAGATATGAAGCAAGGCAACCGAATCGGCACCGCCCGAAAACGCCAAAAGCACGGGCGTTGTGGGCGAACGTCCTGCCAGCTCCCACGGGGGCAAGCAGGCTTGATACAAGGTGGAAAAATCTGTCATGCCTGCGCATCCCGATCGTCGGCAATGGTAACGAACTTGGTGAACTGACCGTTCCAGCCCATGTTGACCGTTCCCGTAGAGCCGTGACGGTTTTTGGCAATGATGACCTCTGCAATGCTGGTATCCTGGCCTGCGGCGTCATCCGTTTTATAGTATTCGCTACGGTACAGGAAAATGACGGTGTCGGCGTCCTGCTCGATTGCACCCGAGTCACGAAGGTCGGAAAGCATCGGCTTTTTGTCGGTACGGGACTCAGGTCCACGCGAAAGCTGTGCGCAACAAATGACGGGAACCATCAATTCCTTTGCCATGATCTTGAGCGAACGGGAGATCTCGGAAACCTCCTGCACGCGGTTGTCGGTATGCTTATCCCCCGTCATCAAGCCCAGGTAGTCGATGACGACCATACCGAGATTCTTAACGCGGCGGAGCTTTGCCTTCATGGCGGTCACCGTCATACCCGAGGTATCGTCGATCAGAATATCACATCCCGCAAGCTCACCTGCGGCACGCGCAAGGTTTTCCCAATCCTCGGGGGCGAGCTCACCCGTACGCAAAGTATAGCTGTTAACCAGCGCCTCACTGGAGAGCACACGGTTGACCAGCTGATCGGCAGACATTTCGAGGGAGAAGATGCAAACCGTCTTTTTGGTCTGCTTTGCCACGTTGGTTGCAATGTTGAGTGCAAACGAGGTCTTACCCATGCCGGGGCGCGCACCAACCAAAACCAGGTCGCTCTTTCCCATACCTGCCAGCACACGGTCCAGCGCCGAAAATCCGGTCTGCGTTCCCTGCGTGGCTTCCTTGTTGGTATTCAATTCATGCAGATGCGAGTATACGTCGCCCAAAACATCACGGATGTGACGGAAGTTCTTGGTGTCTCTTCCCTGCGCAATGTTGAAGATCAGATTCTCGGCATGGTCGATGATATCGGTCACAGCCTCCTGCTCGGAGTAGGCAGATTCCGAGATCTCACCGCATGCGGCGATCAGCTGACGCAGTACGCTTTTTTCTTTGACGATACGAGCGTAATCCTTGATGTTGAGCGCATCCGGAACAGCCTCGGTCAGGGTGCGGATATAATCCTCACCGCCCGACTTATCGTAAATCCCCTTTGTTACCAGCATATCGATCAACGTAACCACGTCGATCTCGCTGTTAGCAAGGAACAGCTCCTGCATTGCAAGGTAGATCTGCTTGTGCTCCGCCAGATAAAAATCCTCGGAATTGAGCAGATCTGCAACCTCGTTGATCGATGCGGGATCGATCAGCACCGCTCCCAGGAGCGATTGCTCTGCCGGCATAGAGAACGGCAGCTTTCGAATCAATTCGTCCTGCATACCGTTATTTTGCGCAAACGTGAACGTGGATCTTACCGTTCACCTCGGTGTAAAGCTTGACGTCAAGCTCATACTTGCCGTACGTTTTGATGGGATCGCTCATCACGATCTTTCTCTTATCGATATCAATTCCGTGAGCGGTGCGAAGTGCTTCGGCAACGTCCTTGGCAGTAACAGAGCCGTACAAGCGGTTGTCGGTTCCACCGGGTGCGTTGATCACGACCTCCAGGGTCTTGAGTCTGTCAGCCAGCGCCTTTGCTTCCTTCTTCTCGGTCTCAATGCGGTACTGATGTGCCTCAGCTTTGACCTTTACGTCATTGAGAGACTGCGCATCCGCAGGCTTTGCCAGCTTACGGGGAATCAAAAAGTTCTTTGCATATCCGTCGGATACCTCAGCAACCTGATCCTTCTTTCCCTGTCCCTTCACGTCTGTCAAAAAAATCACTTTCATGGTATTGTCTCCTGTATTTTGGTAAAATTATTTCAAATCACTTTTTCGAGCGTCTTTCCTGCTCATATTCGTTATCAAGGTAATTGTCCAACGCTTCCTTCAGCTTGCGGCACGCCCCCTCCAGGGATACGTTCGTCAGTCTGGCGCCCGCCATATCGTAGTGACCGCCGCCGCCAAGCTTTTGCATGATGATCTGCACGTTGATCTTATCGTGTGAACGCGCGGAAATGGTGACCGTATTGTCGGCACGCAGGAGTGCAAAGGATGCCTCGATGCCATCGATGTTCATCAGCTTGTCTGCCGCCTTAGCAACGGCAATGTTGTCCTCCTCGGTTGCAACGCGATCCACACTCAGCCAGGTCAAGGCGATCTTATCGCGATAAGTACGGGTGCGGCTGTCAATGTCACACGAGGTAAAGAGATTGGACATCGTTTCGGTGAAGAACTTACGCACCACGCTTGCGTGCGCACCTCTTTCGTACAGGTAGTGCACCGCCGAAAAGGTCTGCATTCCAACACCGGTGGTAAAGTTTTTGGTATCCAGCATCATGCCCGCCAGCATCAGGTTTGCCTCCTCCTTGAGAAGCAACTCGCGGTGAGGGCTGAACTCCAGCATTTCGCTGACCAGCTCACTCGCGGCAGAAACGCCGGGACGGATGTAGGTCATCAGCGGCTTGAATTCATACAATTGGTCTTGTCTTCTGTGGTGGTCGATAATCACCACGTTATTGACGCACTTGAGGAGCTTCGGGCACTCGGTGTTAAACACGTTGTTGACGTCGCTCATAATCAAAAGCGTATCGGTGCGCACCGCATCAAGCGCGGTCTCGCCGTTGATGAACATGGAGCGGTATTCCGGAAGCGCCGCCAGAAGATCGTAGCAGATGCGGAAATTGAAGTGCTCTCGATTGACCACGACGCGGATCTTGGAGGTATCTCCGCCGCGTGCGCAAATGGCAAGTCTTGCAAGACCGACGCAGGATCCGATCGAATCGTAGTCGGGGGCACGGTGTCCCATAATCAGCACGTTTCCTGCATCCTTCATCAAACGACACAGATGCTGAGAGTTGACACGGGAGGTAATGGTGGTGGAGCCTGCCATGGTATTGACTCTGCCGCCATAGGGCGTCACGGATTTGCCATCATTGACCGCCGCCTGATCACCACCCTTTTGCAGGGCAATATCCAATGCGTCGCCCGCGGCTCTTTCTTTGTCCTCAAAGCTACCGTCAATGGCACCCACGCCGATGGAAATGGTAACGGGAAAGCTGTTGTCGCCCAAGCGAATGCTGCGAATGGTGTCCAGAATGGGAAACTTTTCGCGCACGCAACGGTCCAGCGCAACACGCGTGAACACCAACAGATATTTTTCTCTTTCGTACTCGCGGAGCATGCCGCCAAAGCTTGCCGCCCACTCCTTGAGCTTTGCCTCGATCTCGTTGACGGCAGTACGGTAGCTGACGCGAATATACTGTGCCAGCTCCTGCAAGCTGTCGATCACAATGTACGCCACGACGGGCTCGTTTTCGTACATGGTGCGACGAATTGCCTCAAGCTCCGTAATATCCTGAAAAACAACGAAGTAATAATCCTTGCCGCGCGAGCGCAGAATATAACAGCGCAAGCCGAATTTCTTGCCGTCGATCTCGGTTACCATAGGCTTGGTGCGGTCAATCGGCACGCCGTCCTCGTTGAACACAATGTCCTTGACCTGCCCGCCGTTTTGTGCGTAAGCAATGATATCCGCAATCGGAACCGTGCAGAAGGAATCCAGAGGGACGTTGCAAACGGGAGAACGGAATTGCAGCATCTCCTGCAGGGCGCCGCTGACAATCTTGACTGTTCCCTCGGCGCTGACCACAGCATAAGGGATCTCCACCACGTAGCGGAACATGTCGCTCAATTCGGTATTGAGCAGCTCAGCGGTATCGTCGGCAGAACGCACGCGCTTATAACGCTTCAAGCAAAGAATCAGCAACAGCGCCGCCGTAAGCAGATATACCGCGCACAGAATGATGCCGTGGGTGCGGATCTGCAAAAGATCCCCCTTTATGAATACCACCGTTAAAAACATTGCAAACAGAACCGCGCCCAACACCGCACAAATGATCAGCGGCGCGCGCAGGTCTGTCCTGGAAGCATAACTTTTCTTTTTTGCCATATTGTCACTCTCCTTTTTTGTCGAATGTATGGTTCTCTAAGCTCAAGGCTGTCAAAGATTATGGTCGTCCATGTCCTTCATTTTTTGCATGATCTTTTTTCGAATCGCCACCGAGACCACAGCGTAAGCGCCCCACAAGGCAAGCAGATACAGACTGCTGAATCCCGCACAGCAGAGCATTGCCGTCAAAAGCAGAATCCAGACCACACCAAACCAACCGCGTGCACGGCGAACCTGAAACGCGATTGTTTGCACGCCCACCAGGCAAAGACCGGGCACCAGGATCAAAAAGAGGTTGCGAACTGCCATGAGAAACAGCGAATCGCGCGGAATGAACATAACGATCACAAAGCAAATGAAAAACAAAACGCTTGCCGTCGTGCTGACAGTTACGGTACAGGATGCAGGCGTCATCATCGAGCGCCATGCTGTGTTGTAATAGCGGCGCAAAAGAAACAGATGTGCGCCATATGCAAGCGTGACTGTGGGAATGAAGATCCACGCGGGCGCCAAGCCCACCACAGAATTGACCAGAACCTGCAAATTTGCCTCGTTGAATGCGGTCTCATACGCGTTGCGCACCGCCTCCATTTGCTCGACAGTGACCTTTGCTTCCTCGGCAGATTTGACAAACAGATCCCACAAGAGGTATCCCGTGCCGCGGAGCGCTTCCACAAGAGCGACACGCAACTCCTCGACAAAGCGCACGAGCAGATCGAAGCTGACAGCCCCATACTGCTTGAAGAGCAGAATGCAGAGAAATGCAACGATAGAAACGAGAAATCCCCCTACCGTGTAAAGTACCGTGCTTGTTCTTCCAACGTCGCGCACGGTTGCAATCGCCATCAAAACAGCCGCAGGCGCAAATGCAAATACCAAAGCTGAATACAAGGGATCGGAGCTTACCAGCCAGCAAACACCGTATGCCGCGACAAGAACGGCAAAAGCCGTATAGCGATGATGCTTGGAGACCGTCAAAAGCCAGGTCATGCTTCCACACCCGACCATTATGGAAAGGACGAATGCCCCTCCCTCCATAGAAAGCGTCAATAATGAAGCCAAAAGGGCAACAGAAAGCAGCAAAAGGACAGACCCCGTGGAACGCACGGCAATGACCACGCAGGCAAACAACACCGCCGTGACCAGCCACGTCCAATCTGACGGAATACAACCACCCAAAAACAACGCGCAAAGCAACAGCGCGGCAATTGCCAATGCCAGGTCCTTACCTTCAATCGGCGGGCGCTCATCGGTGCGACGCCAAGGGTTCTTATTGAGTTCTTTTTCCGATGCGTTCATCCTGCACCGCCCCCTTTCCGCAATTTAAAACAATCTTTGCGATTATAATAGTATACCATACTTTTTTCAATTTGTAAACACTACATTTTATATTTTACAATTTTTTTACGGCTTTTTTTGGAAATCCATCACACAGCCTTCAAAAATCGGCAAAAAAATGCGCAAAGCTCTTGCATTCATCGCAAAAAGGTGCTATAATGTGGTGAAATTTGAAAATTCGCTTCAAAGGAGCACAACAATGGAAGATACCCTGCGGTATATTATGGACATTGGCGAGCAGATGCTGATCAACGGTGCCGAGGTCCATCGCGTAGAGGATTCGGTCAAGCGGATGTGCACCGCCATGGGAGCCAAGCGTACCGACGTGTTTATCATCACCAGTAATATGGTAACAACGGTTTACACCGAGGACGACGCCTCCTTTACCCAATCTCGACGCATTTTTGCCAGCGGAACCGACATCGAGCGGCTGCACCGCCTCAATGCCCTCTCGCGTAAAATCTGTGCACAGCACTTATCCTTGGAAGAGATCCGCTCGGAGTACGAGGACATTCTAAACTGTAAGCAGTATCCGTTTTGGTTTCAGTGCGTGGCTTGCGCCATGATCGCCGGATCCTTTACCCTATTCTTTGGCGGCACGTATCCCGAGGCGCTCATTTCCCTGATCATCGGTGTCCTGGTCAAATTCATCGTCCGCTTTACCGAATATGCCCTGATGAACAAGATCTTTGCAAAATTCATCTGCACATTTTTGGCAAGCGTCATTGCATACGGCGCCGTACGTATGGGATGGATCTACAGCATCGACTCCATCATCATCGGCAATATCATGGTCCTCATTCCCGGAATAGGACTCACCAATGCCCTGCGCGACCTGTTTACGGGTGACAGCATTGCAGGCATTCTGCGCACGGTGGAGGCAGTACTCAGCGCTTTGGCGATCGCAGCAGGATATTTTCTCTTTACCTGCACGTTAGGAGGGCTGTAAAATGACGCAAACAGAACTCTTACAAATCATCACCGGATTTCTTGGCTCCTTCGGCTTTGCGATCATATTCAACATTCGCGGAAAAAAGCTGATCTTTACCGCGCTGGGCGGTTTTCTTTCCTGGGCTATCTTCGTACTTTTGAAGTTTTTGACGCCAAACGAGCCCATCCGCTATTTTTTGGTCGCAGTGCTGATTTCTCTGTACGCCGAGATCCTTGCCCGCCTTTTAAAGACCCCTACTACCACATTTGTCATCACTTCCCTCATTCCGCTCATCCCGGGTGGATCGCTGTACTACACAATGTCCAGCGCTTTCAGCGGGGACGTGACGCAATTTTTGGATAAGGGCTTGTATACCATGCAGCTCGCCGTTGCATTGGCACTTGGCATTGTCCTCAATTCAGCGGCTGTCAAAATGCTGTTAAAAACAACGGAATATTTTAAGCATCTACAAAAAAAGCAACCGAAATAACAAATAAAGCACACCCTCAAAAATGCTTTTGAGGGTGTGCTTTTTCTATGGATCTCAATAATATGGTTTTAAAAACCGCAAAAAGAGGAATAATTAACTATAAAACATGGAAATCATATTGACAAACGCGGTTATTTGTGTTATAATATGCGATAGAAACGATAAAGGAGTGTATTTTATCTTGAAACGAACCAAATTAACAGACCGTTCCCTCCCGGGTTACACCAAGGGAGAAGAGATTTTCAACATGGTATCCCACATTGTCGGAGGGGCACTCGGCATTGTTGCTACCGTTCTGTGTGTCGTCTTTTCGGCACTTCATCAAAACGTCTGGGGCGTAGTTGGAAGCTCGATCTACGGTGCATCCCTCATTGTGCTGTACTCCTGCTCCAGCGTCTATCACGGGCTGACGCATCCGACCGCAAAAAAGGTCATGCAGATCCTGGATCATTGCACCATCTATTTTTTGATCGGCGGAACCTATACGCCCATTCTCCTGACCTCCATCCGTAGTGTATCCCCCGTTTGGGCTTGGGTCATTTTTGGAATTGTCTGGGGACTTGCCGCCATGGCGACTACTCTTACGGCAATTGACCTGAAAAAGTTCTCCAAGCTTTCCATGGCGTGCTATATCGGTATGGGCTGGAGTATTCTGCTGGCGGCAAAAACAGCGATCGAAGCAATTCCCCTGCCAGGACTGTTATTACTTTTGGGCGGTGGCATCGCTTATACCGTAGGTGCCTGCATTTACGGTATTGGAAAAAAGAAAAAGCTGCGCTATATGCATTCGGTGTTCCATCTTTTCGTCCTTTTGGGCAGCTTACTCCAATTCTTCTGCATCCTATTCTTTGTTATCTGACTCTTATAAAAACATCCGATCACCTCAAAAAAGCATGTGTTCGGATGTTTTTTCTTAAAAAACGGATGCATTTTTATCTTT
This sequence comes from Clostridia bacterium, assembly GCA_017453305.1. Taxonomy (GTDB): domain Bacteria; phylum Bacillota; class Clostridia; order Oscillospirales; family CAG-272; genus UMGS1865. The sequence goes on along the minus strand of JAFTKJ010000085.1, from coordinate 9,481 downwards.
TTAAAAAATCTTGTTGACATTTCAACAAGTTTGTGGTAAAATAGACCAGACTTGTTGAAACATCAACAAGCAAAGGAGGATGTTATGGAGCACCGTTTTGAAACATTTACGGTATTGATCACCAAAATCAATCGTTGCATTCGAAAGATTAAAAACCTGGAAATGGCAGAATATGGCTTGCGCAGTGCGCATATTTCTTGTTTGTATTATTTATACGGCGAAACCGACTTGACGGCAACTGATTTGTGCGAGCGCTGTGAGGAGGACAAAGCCACCATCTCCCGTGCTCTGGATTATTTGGAAAGCAACGGGTATATCACCTGCGAATCAAAATCCGTAAAAAGATATAAATCTCCCCTTCTCCTGACCGAAAAGGGAAAGGAAGTCAGCCGACAGATCGCCGAAAAGATCAACCGCGTTCTGGACGAGGTCAGCGCCGGATTGAGCGAAACGGAGCGTGTCTCCTTTTACCGTAGCCTTTCCATCATCAGCAATCAATTAGAGCAGGTATGCGATCAGCTTCGTTGACCCCTCAAAGCGGTCATCATAGGAATAATAAAACGTTCTTTAAAAAACTCGGTTGCCGGATCTTTCAAGTCGCCTTCCGTGCGGCATTGCCGCAGGTGTATGCTCCAAGCAAGATTCCAGCAAAGAAGGCGCCGAAAAGTTCATTCGCGCCATTCGAAATCTCAATGAAAGCATGCAAATTCCGGACAAAATCAGCGGAATCAATGAATACGACATCCCCAAAATGGCAAAATATGCGGAAAAGGAAGCCAATCCGCTCTACCCCGTTCCCAAGCTGATGACTCGGCGGGAGCTTGAAAAAATTTATCACCTGATAGGAGACAAATATGAGAAACATTAAAATCGTAGCAGACACGTCCTGCGATCTGTTTGCTTTAAAGCATACCGCATTTGCATGCGCTCCCATGAAGATCATTACCGCCGAGCGAGAATTTGTTGACGATGAAACACTTGACGTATCCGAAATGGTTACTTACCTTGACAAATACAAAGGAAAATCAAAATCCTCTTGCCCGAACACCGCCGATTGGCTCACCGCTTTTGGAGATGCGGACGAGATTTTCTGTGTCACTATTACAAGCGGTCTTTCCGGCAGCTACAACTCCGCCTGCTCCGCAAAGCAGATCTATGAAGCCGAAAACAAAGGTAAGCGAGTATTCGTCATAGATACCCTCTCTGCAGGTCCCGAGGTAACGCTGGTTGTGAAAAAGCTGGAGGAGTGTATCGAAAAAGGAATGCCTTATGAGGAGATCTGCAACACCGTAACGGCTTATCTTCAAAAAACGGGACTCATTTTCATGCTCAAGTCCTTAAAGACCTTTGCCAACAACGGAAGAGTTTCCCCCATCGTTGCAAAGTTGGTTGGCATTGCGGGCATCTGCATCATCGGCAAGGCGAGCCTGCAGGGGACGCTGGAGCCCATGCACAAATGCAGAGGCGAAAAGAGTTCACTTGAGAACCTTGTAAATGACCTTGAAAAAGAAGGCTTCCGAAATGGAAAGATCAGCATCGGGCATTGCCAAAATGAATCCGGTGCGAACATGCTCAAGGAAATGATCCTTGCAAAATTTAAAAACGCCGTCATCGAAATCCACAAATTCCGTGGGCTTTGCAGCTTTTATGCAGAAAAAGGCGGCATTCTCGTCGGCTTTGAAAAAGCTTGATCCAAGCGGAGGATAACTATGACAAGTCAAGAAATCCGTGCTCTTTTGGAAACGCAAAGAGTCTATTACAGAAGCGGTGCGACAATTCCCGTAAAATTTCGCATCGAGCAGCTCAAACGGCTGTACGCCACCGTAAAAAAGTATCAGAACGAGGTCAACGACGCGCTGAATGCCGACCTTGGCAAGAGCCACTACGAGAGCTTTATGTGTGAGTCGGGATTGGTGTTGACCGAGATCTCGTATATGATCAAGCACGTCAAAAAATTTGCAAAATGGAAAACCGTCCGCACACCTATGGCACAGTTCCCTTCCCACAGCTACAAGCAACCCGTGCCTTACGGGAACACGCTGATCATGAGCCCTTGGAACTATCCCTTTTTGCTCACCCTTGACCCTTTAGCCGATGCAATCGCTGCAGGAAACACGGCAATCGTCAAGCCGAGTGCTTACTCCCCTGCCACAAGCAAAATCGTAGAAAAGATCATAAGAGAATGCTTCTCTCCCGAATACGTGGCAGTGGTTACGGGAGGAAGAGCTGAAAACGCTGCCCTTTTGGATCAAAAATTCGATTTTATCTTCTTTACGGGCAGCCAGGCGGTCGGACGAGAGGTGCTTCGCCACGCCGCCGAGCATCTCACGCCTACCGTTTTGGAGCTTGGCGGAAAAAGCCCTTGCATTGTAGATCAGAGTGCCAACGTAAAACTCGCCGCAAAGCGCATCGTGTTTGGCAAATACCTCAACTGCGGACAGACCTGCGTCGCGCCCGATTATATCCTTTGCCACAAGTCGGTCAAGGACGAATTTGTAAAAGCGGTGATTGCAGAGATCAAACAACAGTACGGTGAAAATCCCCTTGAAAACAAGGATTACGGCAAGATCATTAACGAAAAGCACTTTCAACGCCTTTGCGGCTTGATCGATCCAAGCAAGGTCGTCATTGGCGGCAAAAGCGATGCCAAAGCCTGCAAGATCTCCCCCACCGTTATGGATCACGTCACGTATGACGACGCCGTTATGGGGGAAGAGATCTTTGGACCCATCATGCCCATTCTCTCGTTTGAGTATTTTGACACCGTTGTGGACGACCTCAAAAAGAAAGAAAAGCCGCTTGCGCTATACCTGTTTACAAGCGATCAGAAGCAAATAAAAAGGGTGACCACCGAGCTCTCCTACGGTGGTGGATGCATCAACGACGTCATCATTCACCTTGCCACCAGCGAGATGGGCTTTGGCGGCGTGGGAGAGAGCGGCATGGGTGCCTACCACGGAAAGGAGGGCTTTGACGCCTTTTCGCACTACAAATCCATCGTTGACAAAAAGACCTGGCTTGACCTCCCCATGCGCTATCAGCCTTATCAAAGCAAGCTGTACGAAAAGCTGTTGCATCTGTTTTTAAAATGATCAAAAACACAACTCGGAGGAACACATGACTACATTCAGACCGCTTACAAGAAAAGCAAAGCAAATATCACATGCGGAATGCCTGGAGCTGCTTGACAAAGAAAGACGCGGAATTCTTTCGGTCAACGGTGACAACGGTTTTCCCTACTCCATGCCCATGAACCATTATTACAATCCCGAGGACGGTTGCATCTATTTTCATTGCGGAAAAGGCGGACATCGTGCGGATGCACTACTGCGATCCGACAAGGTCTGCTTTTGCGTTTGCGAAGCAGGCGAAAAAGATGCAAACGATTGGGCGTTGCACGTGCGCAGCGTGGTCGTGTTTGGAACCATGGAAAGCATTGAGGACGAGGGACAAATCGTTCGCATCACTACCGCGCTCTCGCACAAATTCACGGAGGATGAGGCGTATATTCAAAACGAGATCGCGCACTTTGCAAGCAAAACACGCTTGTTAAAGCTGACTCCCCTGCACGTTTGCGGAAAGCGCGTCAAGGAATCCTGAAAATCAATAAAAACGTATAACGAAAGAGGGCTGACGAAATCAATCGTCAGCCCTCAAAATATCTGAGTAATTATCACTCTTTCATTTTATTGAGAAAATCTATAATAACACCGCCGACCTCGTCAAGAGAGAGGTCGATATTGCCCTTGAAATAATCCACCATCGTATCCACGCAGGCATTGGTGAGAAAGCGTATCTGTGCATATTTTTCGGCTTTATTTTTGGAAAACGGAAGTACCGCGCTCTCCTCAAAGATCTTCTTTGAAATGATAGCCTTCAGCTTTTCGATGAAAAATCGGATGTCGGAGGATGTGATCGCCTTGCGGTAGATATCCTCATTCGCCTTCAAAAACTCTATGATCTTTTTCAGATAGCTCTCATATTCGCTCGATCTTTCAAGCTCGATCTCATCAAGCACCGCCGAGAGCTTGGCGATCAGCTCGTTTTCAAACTCCTCCGCCACGGCATATACGTCGTCGTAGTGATTATAGAAGGTGCTTTTTGCAATATCCGCACGCGCCGCAAGCTCACCGACTGTGATGGTCTCCATATTCTTCTTTTCTCCGAGAAGCTCCACAAAAGCGGCTCGGATCATTTTTTTCGTTCTCAAAGTACAGCGGTATTCCTTTTTCATACGCTCACCTCCCATGACCGTTACTGTCAATATTATAATTCAAAATCTGCCCTATGTCAATCAAAAGGTTGGCAAATCTGGTCAATTTACTACCAATCGTCCAAATTTGCTCATACGGCAAATATCAGTCGTTGTGTTTTGCTTGAAAAAATAATATAATGCAGAGGAAACAAACACAAACGCCAAGGAGGATGAGAAAATGGCAAATGAAAAGAATACAAACAAGACCGAAGGTCAGGACAATATCGAAAAGCCTTTATTCACAGGAGATTATTGCCGTGACACAGCGGTCACGGAGTTTGAAAAGGCGGCAGAAGCATCAAACGCCATTTTTAACACTTTCAAAGGAAAATTTAGCGGTAGAAAGAAAAACAGCAAAGAGAGCTGACGAAATTGTCAGCCCTCAAAATTTGCGTCGCAGAAAGCAAAGAAAACAAGCTGTCATTTTTTTAAAAGTTATGTAAATAAAAAGAAAAACGCTTGACAACAATAATGATTTATGTTATAATTGATTGAATTCAATTCAATTGAGTTATTATTTTTCGGAGGTGCGATATGAACGCATACGATTTCAAGGTTAAAAAACGAGACGGCAGCGAGGTTTCTCTTTCTGAGTACAAGGGCAAGGTGTTGCTTATCGTCAACACCGCAACGGGATGCGGATTTACTCCGCAATATGATGAGCTTCAGGATCTGTATGAGGAATTCTCAGCCGACGGCTTTGAGATCCTCGACTTTCCGTGCAATCAGTTCGGAGAGCAAGCCCCCGGCAGTGATGATGAAATTCATTCTTTCTGTACAGGTCGCTTTGGCATCACCTTTCCGCAGTTTGCAAAGGTTGATGTCAACGGTGAGAATGCCATTCCTCTTTACAAGTGGCTGACGGAAAACACAAAATTTGAGGGCTTTGGCAAGTCACCTATGGCTTTGATGCTTTCGGGCGTTGTGAAAAAGACCGACAAGGACTACAAGAACAACGGAAACGTAAAATGGAATTTCACCAAATTTCTCATTGACCGTAACGGAGAGATCGTAGCACGTTTCGAGCCTACCGATATGAAGAAGCTGAAGGAAGCGATCAAGGGGTGTCTTTGATATTTATCCTTGATAATTTGACGGTAGTATGCTATAATATAAGTATCATTCAAACCTTGGAGGTGTCTTATGAGCCAATCTAAATACGATGCGTTAAAGCTGGTAAATCAACTTTGCTTCCCTCTGTACGCCGCCGCAAGAGAGGTGGTCAAAAGATACCGTCCTTACCTTGACGAGCTTGATCTGACCTATACGCAGTATATTACGATGATGGTAATGTGGGAGCAAAAGGAGATCACCGTCAAGGCGCTTGGCGAGAAGCTGTTTCTTGATTCGGGAACGATGACACCCGTGCTCAAAAGCCTTGAAGCGAAGGGCTACGTTGTGCGCAAAAGAAGCACGACCGACGAGCGTTCGGTCAGCGTATTTCTGACCGACAGCGGCGAAGCACTCAAGGAAAGAGCCGTAGAAGTGCCTGCCAAGGTCGCGGGTTGCGTCGGACTTGAACCCGAAGAAGCCTTTCAGCTTTACGGATTGCTTTATAAGGTTTTGAATATAGAAAAATAATTCATAGGGCTGGCAGAAAACGATCTGTCAGCCCTCAAAAATTGCGTCACAAAAAAGCAGAACGGTTGAAAAGTTCATAAAACTATGATATAATAAAAAAGATTTCTCGATATACTTTCGTGTTTGTTTTAGGAGATTCAAAATGGGATATGAATATATAGTAGTTGCAATTGCCTCTGCCCTTGCAGGGATAGGTACGGGTCTTGTAGGACTGAGTGCTGCGACCGCAATGGTGCCGCTTATGATCGTTTTGTGCCCCACGTTTGGTGGAGAGCATGGAGCGTATATGGCAACGGCGATCGCGCTTGCAAGCGATATTCTTGGTTCGGCGGTCACAACAGGCGTGTATGCAAAAAATAAAAAAATTGACCTTCGCCACGGATGGCTGATGGCGGCTTGCATCATTGGCATGTGCACCGTTGGCTCGATCGCCGCTTACTTTACGCATCAAAACGTGCTTGGTGGGTTTTCACTCATTTTATGCGTTGCGATCGGTATCCGCTTTCTGGTCAGCCCCGATTCCAAAGAGCGTCCCGAAAAGGACGGTAAGGTAAAGCTTACGGCAAAGGAGATCGCCGTATCTTTGTTCTTTGGTCTCACCATCGGCTTTGGCACGGGCTTCTTTGGTACGGGTGGCGGTATGATGATGCTGATCGTATTTACCGCCATGCTTGGCTACGAACGAAAGACCGCTGTGGGAACATCCACCTTCATTATGACGTTCACAGCTCTGATTGCTTCGGTCAGTCACATACTCATTGAACCGACGATCATTTTGGAATGTTGGGATTTCTTACTGATTGCCATCGCGGTCGCTACCTTCTTTTCACTCGTCAGCGCAAAATTTGCGAATCGTGTCAAGGGTAAGGTCGTTGGCTACGTAACGGGTGCAATCTTGCTCGTGCTTGGTCTTTCTATGATTATAATCAATAACCTTGATAAGATCGATACCGTTCTTCTGCTTGAATTTCTGAAGGTTCTGGGTATTTACGTAGGCTATATTGCAGCGCTTGCCGCTGTACTGATTTTGGTCCGCTTTACCACCAAGGTGCCTGACTACATTTTCAGAAAGCTCCTACATTTCGTGGCGTTCACGTCCATCCTTCCGCTGGTGTTTTCCACAGACATTTGGTGGATCGCGGTTGCGGTCGAGGTGCTTTTCCTGCTTCTTGTGATTGCGGCGTTGCAGTTCTTCGAGCATTTCTCCTTCTATAAGAAGCTCTTTGTGGAAAAGGGTAAGCACGAGGTGATTTTCAGCTTCGTCGGACTCTTCGGGCTGATGACGGTGTTGATTGCGATCTTCTGGGGCGTCTTTGGCAGAGAGCATCTTTACATAGCGATCGGCGCGATCATGGCGTGGGGTCCGGGTGATGCCGTTGCCGCCATTGTCGGAAAGCAAAGAGGCAAGCATAAGCTTCAAGGTAAGCATATCGAAGGAACAAAATCTGTTGAGGGCAGTATCGGTATGGCAATTACGGCGTTTGTGTGCCTGTTGCCTGTGCTTCTGTTTATGTCTGCACTTCCTTGGTACATGTCGGTGATTTTTGCTTTCGTCATTGCACCTGTCGCATCTCTTACCGAACTGTTCACCAAGGGTGGATGGGATACCGTCACGGTTCCCGCTGTGGTATCGCTAATCCTTTGTCTGTCTATGCTGTGGGGGTAAAAGTTTATGGCTAAATATAAGATCAAAAGAGAGTTCTTCCCGTTTTCACATTTCGCGCCGCCCATCAGCGAAAAGTTCCTCGCCATGGCTGTGCCGCATATGAAAACGCCCAAATTCATATTCAAGGACAAGGAGCTTGGCGTGAGCCGTCACGAGATAAAAAGCTACGACGGCGAAAATATCGAATGCTTTCTGATGTCACCCAAGTCGCTGGGAGATAACGCCCCGTGCCTCATCTACATTCACGGCGGCGGATTCGTGCTTGCGGCGGCAGGCTATCACTACAAGAACGCCATGCGTTATGCCAAAGAGGTGGGATGCAAGGTCGTATTCGTGAATTACCGCCTTGCTCCGCAAAATCCCCATCCCGTATTCTTTGAGGATTGCTATGCCGCCATGTGCTGGGCTTACGATAGCGCAGAAACGCTCGGTATCGACACCTCTTGCATCGGTATCGGCGGTGACAGCGCAGGCTCAACGCTTGCTGTTGGCGTGTGCATGATGGCAAGAGACAGACAGCATCCCGTAAGGTTCGCTTTTCAGATGCTTCCGTATCCATTCCTTGATATGCGCAATAACAGCGAGTCCTGTCAAAAATTTACCGATACACCCATGTGGAATTCTACTCTGTCAGGTTGCATCGCACCCATGACAAAGGTGGATCGGAACAATCCAAGCTACGTCTATTACTCGCCCGTAGAAGCTGAAAGCTTTGAAGGTCTGCCGCCCGCCTATATTGAAACGGCAGAGTTCGATTGCCTCCACGATGACGGCATTCTGTACGCGGAAAAGCTCCGCGAGGCGGGTGTCGAGGTCACTCTTAACGAGACCAAAGGCACGATGCACGGCTTTGACATTATGCAAAAGGCGGTGACCACCAAGGCGGCACTTGCGGCGAGAATCGCGTTTATGGAAAAGGTTCTTGAGAGAGATAATTAAGAATTTGTCGAGAGAACGATAAAGAGCGAGGGTTGACGGAAGAACCGTCAGCCCTCAAATTTTGCGTCGGAGGAAGAAAAGAACAGATAATAGTTGACATAAACGGCAAAATATGATATAATTACAGAAACGAATAAATATAAAAGGAACCAGCTGCCTGCAGAGGACGTCGGTTCCTTTATGCTTTTTAGAGGAAAAACTTATGGTTAGGAAAAAGAAATTTACGCTTTCGACCACGCAGATCATATTGCTCAGCTTTCTTGTGACCATACTCGCGGGAAGCGGACTTTTGGCATTACCGATAAGCTCTGCAAGCGGAGAAGCCGTGCCGTATCTTGACGCGCTCTTTACGGCAACCACATCAACCTGCGTGACAGGGCTCGTTACCCTCCCCACTGTATCCACTTGGAGCGTGTTCGGACAGGTCGTTATATTGCTCCTGATACAGATCGGCGGTCTTGGTATCATTACCATTATGTCGGGGGTGATGCTTCTTCTCAACAGAAAAATGGGCATTGGCAACCGTTTGCTTATTCAGGACGCGTTTAATCTCAATACGATGTCGGGGCTTACCAAGTTTATCAAGAACGTACTGTTCGGTACGCTGATTATCGAAGGAATAGGCGCTCTGCTGTACATGTTCGTCTTTATCCCCGAATTTGGAGGAAAGGGCATCTGGATATCGGTATTCAATTCAGTTTCTGCCTTCTGCAACGCAGGCATTGACATTATTGCGGAAAACAGTCTTTGCAATTATGCCACCAATCCCTTGATCAATATCGTCACCTCCTCGCTCATCATTCTCGGCGGTCTCGGCTATATCGTGTGGTGGGATGTTCTCCGTGTGGTTAAAAGCCGTTAACCGAAAAACAGAAAAATATTCAGGCATTTGACCTTGCACTCAAAGATTGCCATTACGGTCACGGCAGGCCTTATTGTTGTCGGAGCAATTCTCATATTTATTTTTGAATACACAAACCCGTTGACTATTGGAGAGATGTCCTTTTTTGATAAAATTCAGGTATCTTTCTTCCAATCGG
>JAFTKJ010000084.1 GCA_017453305.1 Clostridia bacterium | reverse complement strand
TGGAAAGCTATTGGTAATCCTTCGTAGATCCCGCTTCGGCGCAAGCACCTCGCGCTTTTGCTTGCTCGAGTCTTAGGACTCTCGACCCGCAAAAGTTCGACTCCGCTCGCGCGTTGCGCTCTCTCCGCTCAGGATGACGCGTTAAAGGTAATACGGTGCGAACAAAATCATTTTCCATCGGCAAACAACTTTCTGAGCGGATAGGGTTAGTGGTCCCTAGCCGCTCGCGGCAGCCAAGCGAACCTGCGGTTCTCGTCGACCATCTGTGCACAAACTAACAAATCTAATGCACAAAACAAAAAGGGAAAGCACAAGCTCTCCCAATATTGCTATCTCTAAAACTTCCTTTCAGGGAAGTTTTAGGGGGTGTCGGACCCCTTTTTCAAAAGGGGTCTGACAAAAAAGGTCTCCCCACAAAACTCCCCCTAAAACCGCGACTTGGAGATTGGATCTATTGGTTCTCCTCACCGAGGGAATCGGTGACGGTCACGGTAGCGGTGCGGTTGTAGCAATCGAAGATCGCGTCGGTATTGGAGGGCTTGGTCTTTTGTGTCAGCAGGCTGACGATGGGAACGAGGATCAAGCCGCCCAGCATTGCGAACACGCCGGAGTAGAGCGAGTTGCGGAACACGAAGGCGAGCACGGGGATATTTGCCACGCTGAAGACCTTCATGGAAATCAAAAGCTGAACGATCTCCAGCCCCACGCCAAAGACGAAGGAGGTCACAACCGCCGCGCGCGTGGTCTTTTTCCAATACAGACCGTAAAGGAAGGGAGCGAGGAACGCACCCGCGAGAGCGCCCCACGACACACCCATCATCTGTGCGATCAGCATGTTCTTGTTTTGATACTGCATGATGGCGATCACCGCGGAAATCACGATAAACACCACGATAAAGGCGCGGATGCAAAGCATCTGCTTTTTTTCGGTCAGGGGCTTTTTCTTTTCGCAAATGGGAGCGATAAAGTCCAGCGTCACGGTCGAGCTGCTCGTCAGAACGAGAGAGGAGAGCGTGGACATGGACGCCGAGAGCACCAAAACGATCACGATGCCGATGATTACCGTGGGGAGAGTGGAGAGCATGGTGGGAATGATGGCGTCAAAATCCCCCTTGGAAACGGCGTCGCCGACGTCGTAAAGGCGACCGAAGCCACCTAAGAAGTAGCATCCGCCTGCCACGATAATGGCAAACACAGTGGAAATGACCGTGCCTTTTTTAATTGCGTCCTCGTCCTTGATGGCATAAAACTTGTTGACCATCTGCGGCAACCCCCAGGTGCCCAGGGAGGTCAGGAGGACCACGAAGAGCAAAAACAAGGGGTCAGCGCCCAGAAAAGAGGCGTACTCCCAGCCGCCGTTCTCGCCCGTGGCAAGCTGCTCGATGGCGGCACTCAAGCCACCGTTGTTGTGCAACACCGCACCAATGACGGCAACGATGCCGCCCAGCATGATCAGACCTTGAATAAAGTCGTTGATGGCGGTTGCCACGTAGCCGCCCAGCAGTACGTATACACCCGTCAGCGCCGCCATGACGATGACGCAGACCGAGTAATCCACGCCCTCGTACGCCATTGCAAACAAGCGGGAAAGCCCGTTGTAGAGCGAGGCGGTGTAGGGAATGAGAAAGATGAACGTAATGCAGGAGGCGGCGATCTTGAGGGCAGGGGAGGAGAAGCGCGTGCCGAAAAAGTCGGGCATGGTTTTGGAGCCCAGGTGCTGGGTCATGATGCGCGTACGACGTCCAAGCACCACCCACGCCAAAAGCGAGCCGATAAAGGCGTTGCCAAGACCGATCCAGGTTGACGCCAAGCCAAAGTTCCAGCCAAACTGACCCGCGTAGCCGACAAAAATGACGGCAGAGAAGTAGGACGTGCCAAACGCAAACGCGGTCAGCCAGGGGCCGATCGAGCGACCGCCCAGCACAAATCCGCCAACGTCGGTCGAATGACGGCGGCAGTATACGCCGATGCCGATCATGATCGCAAAAAATACGACCAAAAGAGCTGTAATGATGATAGTGTCCATAAGAAAATCTCCTTTGCTTGTTTTTATATTCGCTTTTTCGCCTGTGCACGCGGTGAAAAAACAAAAAGCCCTCCAAGTCCAAAGACTTGGAGGACGAATATACTTCGTGTTACCACCTCTGTTCGCCTGTTCCTCGCGGAACAGACCTCGTCAGGTACCATCATACCCTATGCCCGTAACGGAGCAACCCGTTGCAACTTACTGATCCCCAAACGGCGGACGTTCGATGCAAAGCTCGCGGAGTGTATTTCCAACGTAGCCTCTGCTACTGCCTCGCACCAAACGGCAGCTCTCTGCGCACAGAATGCTCTTGTACTTGATTTCCGGTCGTCGCTTTTTTGTATTATGCACTCATTATACCACTTTTTTCGCGCTTGTCAACCCCTTTTTTGAATTTTTATGCAAAAAAATTGAGATTATTGAAAATAGGGAATGGTCCTTGTGTTTGCGCAATAGCAGCCGTTGCGGGTTTTATCAATGATTTCCTCGGCAAATATCAGCAGCGCGGCAAATGCCGTGTTGGGATAGCAATGATAAATCTCTTGCATTTTGCCGTCGATCTCAACCGTCCCCGTGCCGAGGATTTCATATTTGACGAGGATTTTGAGCACTTCTTTTGCCTTTTCAAGCGTTATGCCCAGTTCTTTTACCAGTAGCTCGGCGGTAAAGGCATTTTTATGATGCCGCTTGTATGCAAGCACACAAGCCTGAAAGACGTCCTTATCGCCAAGACATGCGAAAAAAGCAGGGTAGTCAATTCCGTTGAAATACGCAAGGTCGGTATCCTTTGGCTCGGGAACAAGCAAAAAGTATTGCTGTCGGTTGCCGATCCCCACCATCGTAAATCCATTGTTTTGTCGGATCGAAGAAAACCGCTGCTCATTCGGCTTCATGCTTTGCGTCAGAGCGTCGACAGAGTCATTGTCAGCCGAAAAATATTTGGCTACGCTCCCGGGCATCAGCGAGCGATTTACGTCCCAGCAATAATCAAAGGCAAGCTTGAATTTTTCATCATCGGGGGTGGTGATCAGCTTTTTGACGATTGCCGCTCTCGGATCCTCGTAATCCAAAATCGATCTTCCAAACAAGGCGTCGATCGAAACGGAAAAGAAGTCTGCGATCCTTGGGAGCAATTCCACGTCCGGCGCACCACCGTTTTCCCACTTTGAAACCGCCTGCGTGCTGACTCCCACGTGGTTTGCGAGTTCCTCTTGCGTAATGCCTTTTTTACGGCGCATCTGCGCGATTTGTTTTCCAAGCGTTGTAATGTTCATACCGCTTGCTCCTTTGTTTAAAAAATTCAACCGTTGTTTTGGTTACGTTTATTATAACACAATCATCGGTTGATTGCAATAGAGCAGTTTTTGGTAAAAATCAAACGGCAGTTGATTTTTGATTTTACTTTTTACCAACGAAAGCATATTAAAATTTTTTCTACCCAAAGCGTGGTGTAAATTGTAGGGACCGGCGTCCTCGACGGTCCACGTTGGGATTTTAGTCAAAAACGCCCCCCTGTGCGTCATCCTGAGCGGAGGGAGCGCAACGCGCGAGCGTAGTCGAACTTTTGCGAGTCGAGAGAAGCCGCAGGCGTTCGAGCAAGCAAAAGCGCGAGGTGCTTGCGCCGAAGCGGGATCTACGAAGGATTACCAATAGCTTTCCAAAGAGAGAGTTGCATCCTTTATCGTAAGTGCACCCTCGCGACAAAACGTAACATTCGTTTGGTAGGTTCAATCAGACTCCTTACGAGATCCCTGCGTCGCTACGCTCCTTGGTTTTGGATCGGCTCGTTGCGCTTTGGCGCGCCTCCCTCACCAAAACTTCGACT
>JAFTKJ010000083.1 GCA_017453305.1 Clostridia bacterium | reverse complement strand
TAATCGACCAAGAGATTAGCGGGAACGGTCACAATGTTGGATTGGTATCATTTCAAAATGAATGTATCTTTTCTGTATATGATGATCGAGGTTGTGATATTGTTTTTGCAACACATGAAAAAATGAAAAAATTCTATCACTTACTTGAACCATATTTTCTTTCTTATGATGCAGAAGAAATGAAAAAACGTTTCAATCAATAAAAGATGGCCCCGATTGATTTTTTACAAATCTGTCGGGGCTAATTTATTTGTTTACCGTGGATCAAATTTGCAACATAGTAGCAATCTGATTCGTGATTTCTCCGCTAAGAATATCGCCCTTTTTGTTCGTACTCCTTTTCACACGCCTTGCCCTGCATGGTATAGTGTGTTACACCTTTCAGGTGAACTGTCGGGCGGCAATGAGCCTGACTAGCCCTTATGTGTGTGTCTCAAATTTTGCATTTGAGACATCCCCTGCTTTTCTTAATAACTGCTGTCTTTATCAAAGGTACGAAGAATTATTTGCAAAATATGATCTCACACGGCTTTCCCGTTTTTTCAGCATATTTTATCACCGACAACGTCCCCTTTGACTTTCCGTCCCAGAAGGCAATGATTTTATCTGCATAATCCACGATTTCTTTGTTTCTCATGATGGGAGCGGCACGACCGTACCGCTCATATTGAGGCAAAAAGACCGTCAACTTTAATCCATTGTTTTTCGCATATTCCGCCGCACAGGAATCTATGCCGACTGCACCACCCGAAACAATTTCATCTCCGTCGGATATATACATACCTATATCGATTGCCAAAATGCTTCTTGAACCAATCACCGCAACTTTCATAAATCTCTCCATTTCAAACATTTTATCTACTTAAATCAAGTATACTTACAACATTATACCACAAAATAATCTTAAAATATACTCAAATTAAGATTTTGCGGAGATTTTTATGAGAAATAAAAATAATAAACATCTTGGAATTGAAATTGACCCGGAGCTTCACTATAAGCTTCACTATATATCGAAGTATTACGGTCGCTCGGCGAATGGCGAAATCCTTTATCTGATCAGGCAGGAAATAAAGGCTTTTGAAAAAGCCGAGGGGGAAATTGAAGTTCCAAAAGACCTAAAAACAAATTAAAAGCACTTTGCAAGCGACATAAAAAGGCGCGTATGGCATTTTTCCATACGCGCCTTTTTATCATGAACGAATTGATGCCACGCAATATCAGCGCACTTCAAACTCGTATACGCCGTAGCCGTTTTCGCTCTGCACGACCGTGATATCGATCTTGACCTCGACCTCACCAACCTTTGCCTTCAGGGTCATGCCGTAGCGTGAGCCGTCCACGTCGCTGTCGTAATACGCAATTGCAACGTTTGTGCGCTTTTGCACGGTGATCCCGTTGGAAAAGTCGATCCCCTTCTCTGCCTCCACCGACTTCACGTATGCCTCAATATCGGTAAACCGATCGGGGTGGAAAAAGGTCTTGGCGCTGTTGTAGTTCTCCTTCTCGATCGCGGCAAAGAAATCCTCAATAAAGGCGTCTGCCGTTTCGGTATCGATCCCACCTGCGCAGGCAGAGAGGCTCAGCAGTGCCAGGCTCAACAGCAGGCATGCGCAAATGCTTTTCAAAATCGTCTTTTTCATATTCAAACGTTCCTTTCCGTTGTCGTTATTTCTTTTCGTTCCTTCGCGGAGCGTAACCATGCAAGCATCCCCCGAACAAGGGCAGGTGCGTTGAGTGCGATCAGCGCCGCCACAGCCAAAAGCGTCCACAAAATACGGTACGGCAGATCCAGCGTCATCACCGCCGCCGCACCAAACAAAAGCAGGATGCTCGCGCACATGCGAGGCAGGCACAAGCAAAACGGGATCATACGCGGCGCATCGATCAAGCGCAGGATCAGCACCAGCGCGTAGCTGGCTAAGGTCGCAATTGCCGCGCCGAGTGCCCCCATGGTGGGGATGAGGCAAAGGTTGAGCACGATATTGGCAACCGCCCCCGCCAACGCCGTAAAAAAGGAGTGGTTGCTCTTTTTGCGCACAAAATACACGCTGGCAAGAAAGGAGACGATCGCCTCCAACGCCGCCGCGCACAAAAGAGTGGGCATGTAGCGCCACGCTTCAAAATAGGATGCGTTGAGCAGCAGAGCGGAAAGACCGCGCGAGAGCAGGATCAGCCCACCACCGCCAATCATCACAACCGACAAAAACGCGCCGAACACCTTGCTGTAAAAGTGGGCGCACTCCTCCTCGTCGCTCGATTCGGCAACCGCCGAAAACTGCCAAGCCTGCAAAAAGATGCCCGCTACCAGATTGACGATGGTTGGGATCTTGTACGCCGCCGAATAAATGCCGTTGACGCTCTCACCGCAAAAATAGGTGACCATGGAGCGATCCGAAAGATCGGTGATCAGCCAGCAGAGCGTGGTTGGGATCATGGGGAGACTGAAGCGCAAAAGCTTCCCCATAACGCATCGGTCGATTTTGGAAAACGCGAAGCATTTCCAAAGCTTTGCGCGCCAAATGAGAAACAGCGTGGTCAAAAAATTGCCCACCACAACCGAGAGCACGTACCCCGTCATGCCCATGTCGAGCACAAAAAGGAAGAGCACGTTGCATCCAACGGTCAAAAGCGTGTTCAATACCCCCTGCCCCGCAAACAGCGCGGTGCGGTCGATGGCACGCACGTACTGTGCGCAAACCGCTTGCAGGTCTGCCAAAAGGACGTACAAAATAATAAGCCACAAATAGTTGCGGCAATATTCGATGAGAAGCAGGAGCGGCGAGAGGATCAAAAATCCGCCAAGCCCTGCCAAAAGAAGCGCCACCGAGGAGGAGAACACCACCGTTTGGTCCGCCTCCCTCTCTGCGGCAAAGCGGAAAATGCCCGTGCTGACCCCCACGCAGGCAATGGGAATGAGGAAATTGGCAATGCTGGTCACCATTTCCGCCGCCCCGTACTCTGCCGTGGTCAGCCACGCCGTGTAAAGCGGCATCAAAAGAAAGACCAGAAGCTTGGAGCCAAAGGTCCCGATGCCGAGGATCACGGTGTTGGAGCAAAGCTTTTGATAACGGTTCATTGGTCTTCCCGATAGTTTGTGGCGGTGTCTGCCTTGCCGTCACCCGTGGTATCTACGTAAACGGTATCAATGCTCCCGTTGCCGTCGGTGTCCACAAACACACGCGCGCCCGTGGTGTGCTGACTTTTGCGCAATGCCACGTACATGCTCACCGCGTAAACGACGCTCCATACGATCAGGCAAACGCCCGCAACGTCAAACAGAATGCCAAGCACGCCCGCAGGACCGAGAACCACCATGACCACGCCAAGGATCAGCTTGGGCAATTCTGCCTTGATTGCCGCAGAGCGGTCGGAGGACAACAGCACGTTGATCAGCGGAAGCAGGATCATATAAATTCCCAAAAGAATGAGCAGGACGCTGTTGTGCCAGAAGATCATCACAGCCCCCACGGCAACCGAGACCGCCGAGAGCACAAACGTGACCTTGCCCGCCGTACTTGACAGCAACGCCAGCGAGGTAAGCATCGTGGGAAGGCTGTACGCCACGGTGATGATTCCCATCACCACGAACACGATATTGAGCAAAAGCTCAATGGGCATGGCGATGAGCAAAACGCCTGCCAGAACGCCAAGCACGGCAAAAACGATCGCCCCCGTCATTGGATTTTGCTTGATATGCTTTGTATTCATACCGATTTCTCCTTATTTTGATAGACCTTGCGGATCAACGCCTCGGCATTCGGATGGAGGTAGCCGTCAAGGGACTCTCCCTTCTCCAGCTTCTCGCGCACGGCGGTGGAGCTGATTTGCGCATGCCCGTTTTTGGCGTGGATCATCTCGGTCTTAAAGCGCGGATTGTGCGCGCTGTTCCAATCTGCCATGTGCAGCTCGTAGTCGTAGTCCGCCTGATTTCTCCAGCCCTTGCAGACCGCGTCGGCACCCAGACGGTCAAACAGATCGATCAGCATGCCGCTCTCCGCGATCACGCGCACGTTGGGAAGCTCTGCCACGGTACGCTTTGCGATCTCGACACGCGTATCCATATCAAACAGATATTTTTTGGCGCGGTTGATCATCACAGCGACCACCACCTCGTCGTATCGCTTGGCAACCGCCTGCACGATATCCAAGTGCCCCAGCGTCATCGGGTCAAAGCTGCCCGGAACGATTGCAAGACTCATGCGTCCTCCTCCTTTGGTGTCAAAATGCTGACGAAAGCCGCACCGTAGCGGGATGTGCGGCGCACCTCAAAGCGCTGTGCAAGTGCCGCGTCCGTGCCGAACACGTCTGCCTCCGCGGCGCTTTCGCATACCACGCAAGCACCCGGTGCCAAAAGCTTGCCCCGACACAGTACGTTCAGCACCTGCGGCAACAGCCCCATGGCGTAGGGAGGATCCAAAAAGACCAGGTCAAATTGCTCTCTCCCCGCAAAGCGTTTCAAAGCCACCTGCCAATCGGCACACAAGACCTCGGCGGCATCCTGCATTCTTGTTTTTTCTACGTTGGAGCGGATGACGTCCACCGCCCGTTTTGCGGCGTCGCAGAACACCGCGTGCTCCGCGCCCTGACTGAGCGCCTCGAGCCCGAGCTGTCCCGAGCCTGCAAACAGATCCAGCACGCGCGCGCCTGCAATCTCAAAGCGAATGACCGAAAAGATCGCCTCCTTGGTGCGTTCTGCCGTCGGTCGCGTCGCGTCACCCTCTAAGGTAACGAGCTTTGCGCCTCTTGCCTTTCCTGTAATAATTCTCATGATTTCTCCTTTTGTGTGGGAACTTCTTGAAAGAAGCTCCCCCGACAATCCCTCGTTCTCACTTCTCAAAGTACGCGATAATATGATCCGCATCCTTCCCCGAAATACCCGGAACAGCGGCAATCTCGTCGCGCGAAGCCTGTTTCAGCGCGGCAAGTCCGCCAAAGGCGGAGAGCAGCTTTTTGGCTTTGGCATCCCCGATGCCCTCGATCTTGGTGAGCGAGGAGGCGCGCATTGTTTTGCGCTTTGCCTGCGTCATTCTGCCCACCGTGTAGCGGTGAACCTCCTCCTGAATGCGATAAATGAGCGAAAATACGTCCTGCTCGCGCGCAATGGAGATCTCCTCGTTTTCGGTGCATAGCGCACGCGTTTTATGAAAATCGTCCTTGACCATACCAAACACGGGGATCTCGAGTCCCTTCTCCAAAAGAAGCGCGCGCACCGTGGAAACGTGACCGCGACCGCCGTCCAGAAGGATCAGGTCCGGCAGATGCGAAAAGGAGCCTTCGGTATCTTTTAAGTGCTCCAGGCGGCGCGAGAGTGCCTCGTGCATGGAGGCGTAGTCGTCGGTTCCCTCCACGCTTCCAATGCGGAAGGTGCGATAATCGGATTTTTTGAATTTGCCGTCCTCACAAACGATCATACCTGCGGTCAGGTGCTCCGAACCGATGTTGGAGATATCGTATGCCTCGATGCGTGCAGGATATTCCTCCAGGCAAAGCATGCCGGCAAGCTTTGCCAGCGTCCCCTCGGTCTTGTTGGTGTCCGAGTGGTACATTTTGGCTTGCTCGGCGGCGTTTTTTTGCACCATATCGCACAACGTGTGCAGCACTCCGCGCTCGGGCGTGCGCACCGTTACCTTGTGCCCCGCAAGCCCCGAGAGATAGGACGAAAGCATTTCGACCTCCTCGTCCTCCAAGGAGAAGGAGAGCAGAATGCGCGAAGGGATGTACTCGCGTGCCTTGTAGTGCTCGCACAAAAAGGTGGACATGTCCTCGGGCTCCAAAATACTGTCCGCGCCGTAAATGTGATCCGCCTTATCCTGGAGGACGCCTGCGCGGATGTAAAAGACCGAAACCACGGAGCAAAGCTCGTCGGAATAAAGTCCCACCACGTCCTGCTCGGTATCGGGATCGGCAACCACCTTTTGCTTTTGCTGAATGCGATCCAACGCCTGGAGCGTATCGCGACAGCGTGCCGCCGCCTCGTATCGTTCCGCCTCGGCATAGGCGTACATCTGCGCCTCCAGCTCGCGCTTGACCTCGCGCGATTTTCCGCTGAGCAGGTCCGATGCGCGTCGGATCGCCTCACCGTATTCCTCGGGAGTCACACTGCCCGTGCAAACGCCGCAGCAACGCCCCATTTGATAATAGATGCAGGGACGCTCGCGCCCGATGTCACGCGGAAAGCGCCTGGAGCAGGTGGGGAGTGCGAGCGTGCGCGAGAGCAGCTCGATGAGCGAATACGCCGTCCCCGAGCCGGAATACGGACCGAAATATTTTGCCTTGTCGTTTTCGCGTCGGCGTGTAAAGACCAGGCGCGGATACTCCTCGGCTGTCAATTTGATATACGGGTAGGACTTTGCATCCTTGAGGCGGATGTTGTATTTGGGCGTGTACTGCTTGATGAGCGTGTTCTCAAGGGAGAGTGCCTCCATCTCGTTGTCGCAAACGTACCAATCAAAGTCCTGCACCTGCGCCACCATGCGCGCGGTCTTGACGTTTTTTTCGCTGTTTTGAAAATATTGCGAAACGCGGTTTTTCAGCTTGCGCGATTTGCCGACGTAAATGACCTTTCCGCGCTTGTCGCGCATGATATACACGCCGGGACATAACGGCAAGGTATTTGCCTTTTCCAGCAATCGGCTGATGCGATCCTGCGTATCAAGCATGCACGAACCTCCCTTCAAAACAAAAACGGTATGCCGGCGGAAGCCTCGTCGTTCCGCTGCAGCACACCGCCATGCCAAAAATTGTTAGTTGTTAAAATTCCGCAAAGCCGCTGTCGATGAGATCTACCAAACCGGCGATTGCAGCGTTTTCGTCCTGACCGTCTGCGATCAAGGTAACGGTCATATCCTTTGCCACTCCCAAAGACAGCACGCCCAAAAGGCTCTTTGCATTGACCTTGCGGTCCTCCTTCTCGATCCAAACGGATGCCTTATAGGTGTTTGCCTTTTGGATGAAAAAGGTAGCGGGGCGAGCATGCAATCCGCTGGCATTGGTGATAACGACTTCACGTGAAATCATATACGTTCTCTCCTACTATACATAATACTGCTCGGGGCGCAAACCCCGATTTTTTCGTTATTAGTACTAATATTATATCAAACTTTTTGTGAAAAATCAATAGTCATTCTATAAGTTTTTTACAAATCCTAATGCGAGTTTTCGTGCAAAATAGATATATAAATCTGTCAATCGCCGTCGTTTATTCGGTTTTTGAAGTCGGAAGCGACTTCTGTCACCTCTCCGTCCAGCTCTGCCAGCGCGCCGTAGAGGCAGAGCCGCATCCCGCTCCGTATCGCGCGCCTGCCCCCCTCAAAAAAGATCCCGTCGCGCAACCTTCCGCGTACCGCAATTTTTACCTCGACGTCCACCCGCTCCTCCTCGCCCCACGCACCGACGTAACGCCTGCCGTCAACCTCGACCACAGCGCGCGCAGGAACGGAATTCTTTTTCTCCATCACACCAAACGGCGTGCCGTCCGCTCTGTAAAGCGTCTCACCCGTTTGCACGCAGGCATAGACCGAGGGAGCCACACCGCGCAAAAAGAGCGTCACCGTCGCCTCATCCTCTGCCGTTCCCATGTACTCCGAAAGATTCACGGTGCGCCACGCGGCACAAACGATCGACAGCAAAAGCAAAAGGACAAGGCTTGCGTCCACGGCGTTAAGTCTTCGCTTTTTCTTCTTCATTCCTCCACCTCCACCGAAAGGATCTCCGCACGAAAGAGATACACACTTCCCACGCAAAACGCGCCGACGCCGCCTGCCGCCAGGCGGATATCCGACACACGCACGCCCATCGTCTGCGTCCTCTGCCCCAACGCCTCTACGGTGACAAAAAGATCGAAACGGTCATCACTCTCCTCGATCACCACGCGCTCTCCATCCCAAACGGGCTGCGGATGCGCGCGCACCGAAAGTGCACGCACCTGCCCCATCGGGGTGCTTCCGTTCTCCGAATAGACCGCGTCCCCCACGGAAATGGCAGACGCCGGCACGTCTCTCTCCAAGCCGCGCGCCAAGAGCGTGTAGGTCACCGTTTCCTGCGGCGGCTGTTGTAAATAGCGTCCGAGCACGATACCTCCACCGCCAAGCAAAATCAAAACAAGCAGGATCAGCAAAGCAAGATCCACCACAGTAAAACGCCGCACGGTATGCGTTTTCCCTTCCATCACGCCACCTCCTCTCCGCACGCAGAGAGCGCGCAGACCGAGAAAAAGAGCGCCAACATCCCCACGCGATACCACAAATGATCAAACAATCCCATCACCAACGCTCCAACAAGCGCAAAGGCAGTGCCGCCCATGTCTCCGCACCGCAATGCACGCAGGATGCACGCGCCGAGCAGGATACAAAAACTGACAAGCCCCACCACACCAAGCTCTGCCGAGATCTGTAAAAACAGCTGATGCGCATGCATGACGCGCTCGGTTCCGCTGACGGCGTAGGCAGGATACGTGCGCACGAATGCCTCCTCGCCAACGCCGATGCCCCACGGGTGTGCCGCGATCATGCGAAGTGTTCCGCGCCAGGTGTGCAGGCGGTAGCGCACCGAGGATTCGACCAAATTGCCGATGCTGGCAAAGCGGTTTTTCACGTTGTGCGGCAAAAGAAGCAGCACTGACGGCAGAAAGGGCGCGGCGATCAGCCCAACAGCCAGCGTGGTGCGACTGTGAAAGAGCAAAAACAGAAGCCCCTCCAACAGCATCCCCAACCACGCACCGCGCGACCAGGTCAGGATCATGCACGCCACGTGTAACAAAATGCCAAGCGCGCAAAGCAGTCTCCCACCCGTCCGCTTTTGCTTGGCACCGTGGGAGAGCAGGAGCGGAAAGCAGAGCAAAAGATACACCGCCAACACGTTCGGGTTCTGAAAAAACACGCTTACTCTGCCGCCAATGTTGGAAAAACGCGCCACGTCCACCCATTTCAGCTCTGCCATGCCAAGACAATATTGCAAAACACCGCACAGGGCGACCGCAGACGAGGAAAGGCACACCGCGCGGATGCAACGAGCACGCCACCGTCGCACACGCAACACCTGCCGCATGGGAAACCACAAAAGAGTCAACAAGCAGGCAACCGCTCCGTCACGTACGCGCCCCATTCCAAAAAAGCCGCCTGCCAAAAGCTGCAGGGCGATCAACAGCACCACCGCATCTATGCGCGAGAGCTCAAGCACCCGTCTGCCGCTGAGCGCACGCACCGCGTACGAGGCACAAAACAGCGCCACAAGAGCGCATAAAAGCACAGTTGGGTGTGGGGTGAGATACAAAAACGGGAAGATGAACCAAAACAGCACCGCATTCCACTCGGGTACAGAGAACAAAAGCACGCCAAGGAGCAACAGCAGCATACCAAGCCCCACCGTACGCACCGCGAGACATAGCGCAGGGCTCGCCGTGACCACCGCCCCCAAAAGCGCACGCAACGGGTGCAGGCGCTCCTTGTGCGTTGCCGATTCCGCATGAGAAAAACCACACCATTCCGTCAAAAGGCGATGGAGCAATCGGCTTTTGAAAAGAGCCTCCCCAAGCGTTTGACGACTGCCGAGGAGCGGGATTGCCGCCACGGCAAAAAACGCCGCGCAGGCAAACGAGCCCACGTCCTGCTCCCGTCGGAGCGCCGTGACAAGCGAAAAACACGCCCACGTAAACAGGCAGTACAGCCCCAGCGACACCGTTCGCATTTGCAAAAGCCGACGGCGGAGCCGATGCAGATAATACGCACTCAGGCTTTGCTCTCGCGCGCTCATAATGCGCGTCACCCACGAAGAGCGATGCAATTTTTGCGGCACGGTCGCCTTCGGCGTTCGAACGATCCCCACAAACGCACTCTCTCGCCACCATCCGCGCAACGCGTCCGCCGCACGTACCGCCAACTCCCACATCAAGCTATCGCGAAGCATAAAAAAGATCCTCCTACCCTGCAAATGCAATATGTAGAAGGATCTGTATTTTATTGCGTATCTTGCTTTTCCAAAAGATCGGGACGCAGGCGCTCGGTCATGTCGTGCGCTTGCTCGTCTCTCCATTTGTCGATGTTTGCGTGATGCCCCGAGATCAGCACGTCGGGTACCTTGACGCCGTGAAACTCATAGGGGCGCGTGTATTGCGGATACTCCAACAGCCCGGAGGAAATGCTCTCCTTTTCGTAGCATTCGGCGTCGGAAAGCACACCGTCGATCAATCTTGCCACGCAGTCGGTCAGAATGCAGGCAGGGATCTCTCCGCCCGTGAGCACGTAATCGCCGATGGAGATCTCCTCGTCCACGATCTCATCCACAATGCGGCGATCCACCCCCTCGTAGTGACCGCAAAGCAGGATCAGGTTGTCATAGTCCCGAGCCAATTCCGCCGCACGTGCCTGCGTGAGCACCTTGCCCGTGGGCGAGAGGTAGATCACACGTCGCCGCTCGGTGACAAAGCCCTCCTCTGCCTGCATGCGCAAAATGGCGCTGTAGCAGTTGTAGATGGGGGGTGCCATCATCAGCATGCCCTTGCCGCCGCCGTAGGGCGTATCGTCCACGCGGCGGTGCTTATCCTCCGAATAATCGCGGATGTTGTGCGTTTTTACCGTGATCGCGCCGCTTTTTTGCGCACGCCCGAGAATGCTCTCCCCCAGCACCGTATCCACAAGCGCGGGGAAAAGTGTCATAATGTCAAATCGCATGTCAGTCCTCGCCTCCGTCGATCAAGCCGGGAATGGGGCGCACGTACACGGCGTCGTCGGGATCGATCTTCGTAATAAATTCGGGAACGGCAGGCACCATAAACTCGCCCTTTTGGTTTTTGACGATGTAAAGGTCACGCACGCCCGAGGTGTTGACGTCGGACAGCGTTCCGAGCAGCGCACCGCTGTCGGCATGCTTGACGGGAAGCCCTAACAGATCGGAAATAAAATAGCTCCCCTCCTCCACGGGCAGGTCGGCGCGTGCGGCAAAGACCTCGGTACCGCGCAGCCTGTTTGCCGCCTCCTCGCTCTCCACGCCCTCCAGGTCCATCAAAACGAATTGCTTGAAGACCGACGCGTGCAGCACGCGGCAGGGGCGATAGCCGTTGCGATCCGCAAACCAAACGGTTTTCAGATCGGCAAGAATTTGCGGAGAATCACACCAGGATTCCAATTTGACCGTTCCGCGAAAGCCGTGCGTGTTGATGATCTTGCCGCTTGGCAGATACTCCAATTTCATAGCGATTGAAAAATTCCTTTCGTCGTATTGCATATAGTATACCACAAACGGCAGAAAAATGCAAGCCACCACGGGCGTTTTCTTGTCTTTTTTCTACCTTGATATGAAAAAATCGGCAGTTTTTAAAATATTTACAATTTAGCCCTTGCATCTTGCTTCAAAAAGGGGTAAAATAATGCTAATTATGCAAAATTACGGAGGTTTTATATTATGCCCGGTATGGAAGGTTTAGGAACCATTATTATGGTGGTGGGAATTTTTGTGGTCATGTATTTTTTTATGATCCGTCCCCAGAAAAAGCAGGAAAAAGAGCAAAACGATATGCGCAACAATCTGGCTGTCGGTGACGAGATCACCACCATTGGCGGCATCATCGGCAAAATCGTCAGCATCAAAGAAGAGACCTGCGTGATCGAGACCTCGCACGAGCGCACCAAGATCCGCATTCTCAAAACTGCTGTCAGCCGCGTGGACGTCAAGGCAGAGGACGCAGAATAATTTTTGCAAAACAGCGTGTACGCGCTCATAAAAGCACTCCGTGTGGAATATGTTGTAACAGCAGTTCCACACGGAGGTTTTTTATGCAATATACAAGCAAGCAAAAGCGACACACGCCCCCGCGCCACGCCGCCCCCACGGCCTCCTCCCCTCGCCTCTTGACAAAGCACCTATTGCAGGGGCTTCTTTCAAGTTTTGCGATGGGGGGAGCGCTGATCCTGCTTGGCGCCCTCGCCCTTTCCTTTACACCCGATCCCAACGCGTGGCTACAGCCCACAGGGCTTTTTTGCGCCGCCCTGACCGCGCTGTTTGGCGGTTGGTTCACGTCGCGCCGCCACGGACACGCCGCCCTTTTGTGCGGCGCGTTGCACGGCATGCTTTTGTGCGGCACAATGCTGTTCGCCTCCCTCTTTTTTGCAGGGAATGCCGCCACGCACGCAAGCGGATACACCTCTCTCATTTCCGCCCTGCTGCACGCAGGCGTGATCCTGCTCTCCATCGCGGGAGCCTATCTCGCTACCAAAAAGAAGCCCACAAAGCACCGCCGCCGTCGGTAAAACATACGAGTCATAACCACCGGCTAAGCCGGTGGCTTGCTCAGCCCTATAAGGGCATATTACCGGCAGGGCTGAAAGCCCACCGAAATATTTGACACCTGCAAACTCGCCCCACCGCCACAGATGTGGCAATCGTACAAAGCCTTCCCCTCGAGAGGAAGGCTTGCTAAATTCCGTACTTTGGGGAAACAAATTTTTAAAAACCATCTTCGGTAAAAGAAAAATGAGAGTTCGGTAATCGAGAGTGGCACATCGGTAGGCTTATACTTGAGGAGAAGCTGTCACAGGTCGCCATGCGACATGTGACTGATGAGGTGTAGCCGTCGCAGACGGCGTTATTCCTTTTCCAAACGGATGCTCCGCACTTCCTTTAACGCATC
>JAFTKJ010000082.1 GCA_017453305.1 Clostridia bacterium | reverse complement strand
TTTCATGAAATTGCACACGAGTTCAAATCCATATCAAAATTACGGAAAATATCTTTTTTATCCGCCCTTCACAAAAAAGCACAATCGGGTTCAGCCCGGTTGTGCTTTTTTCGTTTCGGCATACCGACTTAGAGCCTCGCAAATGCGCAGCATTTGCAGTTTTGCGCTGCACTGCACTGCCGGCTTGATATGCATTGAGCGCAAAACGGGGTTCGTAAGTCCTCTAACCCGCACCAAGAAAAAGCGACAAAATTCGACAGAATTTTGTCGCTTTTTCAACTAAATCCGTCCTTGAGGACGGGATAAATCCAACTACGTTGGGTGAAATCGTTTCGCAATGAAATCCCGCTTTCGCGGGGTGAGAGGACGGATTTAATTTCATCTGAGGCGGTACGCCGAAGATTTCATCCAAACTTGTTTGGATTTCATCCTGCAAAGCAGGATTTCATGAAATTGCACACGAGTTCAAATCCATATCAAAATTACGGAAAATATCTTTTTTATCCGCCCTTCACAAAAAAGCACAATCGGGTTCAGCCCGGTTGTGCTTTTTTCGTTTCGGTATACCGACTTAGAGCCTCGCAAATGCGCAGCATTTGCAGCTTTGCGCTGCGCTGCACTGCCGACTTGATATGCATTGGGCGCAAAACGCATAATTAACAAGCGGCAGAGAAAGCATCTTCTTGGTGATGCCGGCGGTGGGGTGGTATGATCGCATTATTGGCGTTTGATCCCATAATATGAAAAATCGACACGACGGAAATCCGGGCGTGTCGATTTTTTTGATCAGTTTTGTGTCTTGTCGGTGTTGAGCACCTTGTAGAGCAGCGTATAAAGCTGCGCGGCCTCTTGCGGCTCAAGCCCGATGCAGGATGCTACCTTGGCGGGGATCCGGGCGGCAGCGACCTTGAGTCCCTCGCCGGACTCGGTCAGCGTGACGGTGACCAGACGCTCGTCGACGGTGCTGCGCTTGCGGTTGACGAATCCCTTGGACTCCAGACTTTTGAGCACGGGGGTCAAAGTTCCCGAATCAAGGAGCAGCTGCTCACCCAGTGCCTTGACGGTAATTTCCCGATGCTCCCATAAGACCATCATGGTAATATATTGCGTATACGTCAGACCCAGCGCATCAAGATGGGGCCGATATTTCTTGACGACCTCCCGTGATGCGGCGTACAGTGGAAAGCACAGCTGGTTCTGCAGCTTCAATATATCAAAATCAGAATGGTTCATAGATACCTCCCGCGTGATGCTGTCATGCCTCGATGGATTTTGCGCAGCAAAATCCTGTGTGGCTTGTCTTTGTTTGATCTGCCTACAGAGCCACGCTTATTATATCATAAACCGTTCCGCTTGGCAAGCACTTTCTTTGTAAATTCGACAACATTTTTGCAGTCGCTTTGGTTGGGACGTCCCTTGTGTAGCGCACCGAAGGTCCCGCGGCAGTGAAATTCCTCCTCGCCAACAGAGATGCCCACAGCATCCGTCACCTTTTTGATCGGCTTTTTCATGGATCGCATCATCGCCGAGGTGCCAAACAGCACGATCTCCTTGATGTTGGCACAATTGTCCGTGATAAATTTCTTTACCGCCTCGTCCACGTCGAATGCATAATAAGAGCACCCGAGAAACAGCACGTCGACCGGCTCGCTCAGCGGCTCGTCGACGCTATTTGCAGGAATGTCCGTGGCATCCGCAATGGCCATGGCCAGCTTTTCCGTGTTACCCGAGCGGGTGTAGTAGCGTATTGCAGCATTCATGATACGTCCTCACTTTGTTATGATTGATTTTGACTTTGCTCATAGGCTGCGCGCACGGCGCGGGCAAGCTGATCGGTGCAGGAGGTCGGGCGTCTGCCGCAGGTGTTGCCAAGCAGCTTGCTTTCGATCTCTTCCACCGTCGCGCCCTGCAGCAGCTTGGAAATCGCCTTGAGATTGCCGTTGCAGCCACCTGAAAATTCGATATTCTTGACGACGTTGCCCTCGATGTCAAAGGCGATGATCTGTGCGCAGGTGTTTTCTGTTTTATATTCGTATCGCATTACAGGCACTCCTTGATGGCGTCCTTGAGTTTTTTCATGTCGGTCGGCTCAAAGCGGGCGACAATGTTGCCCTCGCGGTCGATGAGGAATTTGGTGAAGTTCCATTTGACATTGCCGTTGTTCTTGAAGTCCTTATCCATCTTCTTTGCCACGCCGTTCATCATCAGAGCCATCGGCCCCTTGCCAAATCCGCCGAAATTGGTGCTCTCGGACAGCCAGCGGAACAAAGGAGAGGCGTTTTCACCGAGAACCTCGATCTTGGCAAACTGGGGAAAGGTGATCCCATACCGCCCCGTGCAGAAGGAGTGGATCTCTTCGTCGTCCCCGGGGGCCTGAGAGCCGAACTGGTTGCAGGGGAAGTCAAGGATCTCGAATCCCTGTGCGCCGAATTCCTCGTAAAGATCCTGCAGCTCATCATACTGCGGGGTAAATCCGCACCCCGTCGCCGTATTGACGATCAGGAGTACCTTCCCTTGATATTCCGACAGAGAAACCTCACTGCCGTCACGTGCTTGTACCGTAAAATCGTATGCGTTCATTGTATACCTCCAAAAAAGTGGTGCACAATTCGATTGTGCTCAATCAATTATAACGCGTTATGATGCGTTTGTCAATATGCTTGCCCGATTATTTACATTCTATTCACAATCGCTAAGAACGTGATAAAAAACACCTCCCCCCCGTTAAAACCCCGAAAAGAGGTCATAATAGTCGTAATACAAGTGAGAAAAACCGGAAATTAACGGGCTGGAGGGATGAAAATGTGGTATGATGTAGGTAAAGGAGGGATGATCATGAACAGGGAAGTAATTACGGCGAAAGAGGTAGCGGCGTTTGAACAACAGCTGCGTGAGGAGGAAAAAAGCGAGGCAACCGTGACAAAGTATGTGCGGGACGTGAGCGCATTTCTAATGTGGATGCAGGCATCCGAGCGGGAGTTGGAGCGCGGCACCGTGCTCGCCTACAAGGAAATGCTGATCGAGCAATATGCAGTGACCAGCGCAAATTCGATGATCGCAGCACTGAATGCTTTCTTTCGCTTTTATGAACGGCCGCAGCTTTGTATCAGACAGTTCAAGGTGCAAAAAAAGGTGTTTTGCCCCGCGGAAAAGGAGCTGACCAGAGAGGATTACTGCCGTTTGATCGACACTGCCGAGCGCAAGGGAAAGATTCGCCTCGCACTGGTCCTTCAGACCATCTGCGGGACGGGGATCCGAGTCAGTGAGCTGTCGTATATCACGGTGGAGGCAGTGCGGCGCGGCGCGGTGGCGGTATCCTGCAAGGGAAAAACGAGAACGGTGTTCATCGTGCGTGCATTGCAAAGGAAATTGTTGCGTTATGCAGAGGAAAACAAGCTCACGGCGGGGGTTATTTTTACTTCAAAAGAGGGAAAACCGATCAATCGCTGCAGCGTCTGGCGCGAGATGAAGGCGCTTTGTCATGACGCGGGAATATTATCCGACAAAGTGTTTCCGCACAATCTGCGCCACTTGTTCGCACGTACCTTTTACAGTGTAGAAAAGGACATCGCAAAGCTGGCAGATATCCTTGGTCACAGCAGCATCAACACAACGCGGATCTATATCGTGACAACAGGAGCGGAGCATCTGCGCCGCATGGAGCAAATGCATTTGATCTTATAAACAAAAGACATTATGTGAAAGAAAAAACGATGCCTTAGCACCGTCGAGATCACATAATGTGTATTATGTTGCAGTCTGCGGATATTTTCCGATGACGTACATACGTATTATACCACAAGTTCCGCTCTTTTGCAATAGGTTTGATAAAAAATATTTGACGATTTTTGAATAACCGCACGACAATAAAAGCCT
>JAFTKJ010000081.1 GCA_017453305.1 Clostridia bacterium | reverse complement strand
CGATAGAAAAAGCCCGTAAATATTTGGAGAATTTCGAAGAAATTCAACCTTATCCTGTCTCATTTGTCGTTTTTGACGGCGAGCGGGACTTTTTTCTTTACGCCACGGGCTTTTTCGGTCTCGTCAAATGTGACAGCCCCTTCTTTTTTTCGTCACAGCAGTTCAAAATAGTTCTTTTTACTATAGATCAATCCCTCACGGGTCATTTTGCCGATCTCTGCCGAAAGTCCGCTACGCTCGACCTCTAAATAATCGGCAAGTCCCTGGCGATCAAATGGGATCTCAAAGTGATTTTTTCCTGTGTTTTTTGCCTGCAAGGTCAAGTAGGTCAACAGCTTCTCTCGCGTGGTACGCTTGGAGGTGATCTCAATTCGTTGGTGAAAGAGGATGGTCTTTTTGGCAAGATCCTTCATCAGGTTATAAATGAGCTGTTGATGAAAGGCACAAGCGTTCTCACAGATGTGCAGAATGTGGCTACAATCGATCAACATGATCTCACTCGGTTCCCAAGCCGTGACCGTCACGGGAATTGACGCAACCTCCGCACAGGCAAACGCCTCGGCAAACACCTCCGACGGTCCCACCATCGAAAGGATACTGCGATTTCCATAATAATCCACTCGGCTGATCTGCACCGAGCCTGAGAGCACAATACCGATGTATTTTGCAGGCGCTCCTTCAAAAAAGACGGTGTACTTTTTGTCAAAGTTTTCCACCTTGGCACCCAAGCAGGATAGCATTTTGAGGAGCTGATCCTCCTCAATTTGCACAAACAAAGGGCATTTTTTTAAAATTTCCAGATATTTTCTCAACTTTTTTCTCCTTATGTTGAAAATTCAACAGATTTCTAGATATAATTATACTATAATTATATCAGAAAATCAAGGAGGTTCAGAAAAAATGAAATTCGCTTTTTTTGATACCAAGCCATATGACAAGCCTTCCTTTGATAAATTTGGAAGAGAGAACGGTGTCACCTTTAAATATTATGATACCAAGCTCAACGAGGATACCGTAGATCTGGCGCACGGCTACGATGGCGTTTGCGTATTTGTCAATGACACGGTCAACGCTGCAGTCATCGACCGACTTTGCGAAATGAACGTCAAGGTGGTTGCGCTTCGCTGTGCGGGATTTAATAACGTAGATATGAAATACGCCTTTGGAAGAATCCACGTCCTGCGCGTTCCTGCCTATTCCCCGTACGCGGTTGCAGAGCATGCCATGGCAATGCTTTTGACCTCGATCCGCCGCATTCACAAGGCGTATATCCGCACAAGAGACTTCAACTTCAGTCTGGCGGGTATGACAGGCTTTGACCTGCACGGCAAAACCGTTGGCATTGTGGGAACGGGAAAGATCGGTCGCGTGTTCATCGATATCTGCCGCGGCTTTGGCATGAGGGTATTGGCATACGACAAGTTCCCTGCAAAGGGGCTGGACAACGGAGACACCATCCGTTACGTGGATCTGGATGAGTTGTTTACCAAAAGCGATATCATCTCCCTGCACTGCCCCTTGACCGAGGAGACCTACCATCTCATAAACGAAGAGACACTTGCAAAATGCAAGCGCGGCGTGGTACTGATCAATACCTCGCGCGGCGCTTTGGTGGATGCTGAGGCGCTCCTTGCCGGTATCAAATCCCGCAAGGTGGGTGCCGCTTGCTTGGACGTCTACGAAGAAGAATCCGATTTCTTCTTTGAGGACTTCTCGGGTCACATTCTGGAGGATGACGTGCTGGCACGCTTGATCTCGATGCCGAACGTTATTGTCACCTCTCACCAAGCCTTTTTGACCGAAGAGGCACTTTCGAACATTGCGGAAACCACGGTGAAAAATATCGTTGAGTTTTTCGAGACCAACCACTGCCCCAATGAGCTTTGCTACCGTTGCGGTTCTACAGAGGACTGTAAGGACGGCAAATGCTTTTGATACAGGAGGAATTTTATGCTCAGAAAAATCATTCATATTGATAAAGAAAAATGCAATGGCTGTGGCGCATGCGCCGCAGCCTGCCACGAGGGTGCCATTGAAATGATTGACGGTAAGGCGCACCTGACCCGTGAGGATTACTGCGACGGGCTTGGTGATTGTCTGCCTGCATGCCCCACGGGTGCTATCACCTTTGAAGAGCGCGAGGCACCTGCCTATGACGAAAAAGCTGTCATAAAAGCAAGGCTGCAAAAAAATGGCAACAAAACGCCCTGTGCATGCCCCGGAACGCAATCCAAAGCGTTTAAGCGCGAGACCTCTTCTTCGCCCGTTAAATCGACATCTGTGCAAAGCCAGCTGATGCAATGGCCTTGTCAGATCAAGCTGGTTCCCCCACACGCTCCGTATTTCGATAACGCCAACTTACTGATCGCCGCAGATTGCACGGCGTACGCATACGGGAATTTTCACAATGAGTTCATGCGCAATCACATCACCTTGATTGGATGTCCAAAGCTGGATGCCGTAGATTACACCGAAAAGCTGACGCAGATCATTGCACAAAACAACGTCAAAAGTGTCAAGATCCTGCGCATGGAGGTTCCCTGCTGCTCCGGGTTGGAAAACGCAGTCAAGAGAGCCTTGCAGGCAAGCGGAAAGTTCATTCCGTGGCAGGTTGTCACCATTTCGACCGACGGTAAAATTTTGGATTAACTTCAATTTACAGATACATAAAAGAGGTAAAAAAAGATGACAAACGTAACAAACGATATCAAGTACATCGGCGTCAATGACCATAAGATCGATTTGTTTGAGGGGCAGTATCACGTCCCCAACGGTATGGCGTACAACTCCTATGCGATCATGGATGACAAGATTGCTATTATGGACACGGTGGATGCAAACTTTACGCACGAATGGCTGGACAACATCCGCGATACGCTCGGCGCGCGCACTCCTGATTACTTGGTGGTTCAGCACATGGAACCCGATCACTCCGCAAACATTGTCAACTTCCTGCGTGCATACCCAAATGCAACCGTTGTCTCCTCGCAAAAAGCATTCGCTATGATGAAAAACTTCTTTGGCACGGACTTTGCCGACCGCCGCATTGTGGTGGGCGAAGGAGATACGCTGGAGCTGGGACGTCACACGTTGACCTTTGTAACCGCGCCCATGGTACACTGGCCGGAGGTCATCGTCACCTATGACAGCACCGATAAAGTCCTCTTCTCTGCCGATGGTTTTGGTAAATTCGGTGCTTTGGACGTAGAGGAGGATTGGGCTTGCGAGGCAAGACGCTATTACATTGGCATTGTTGGCAAATACGGTGCACAGGTGCAGGCGTTGCTCAAAAAGGCGGCAGGGCTTGACATTCAGATCATCTGTCCCTTGCACGGTCCCGTATTGACCGAAAATCTCGGATATTATCTCAACCTTTACAACACCTGGTCAAGCTACCAACCTGAGGAGGACGGCATTGTCATCGCCTACACCTCGGTTTACGGCAACACCAAAAAGGCAGTTTTGCAGCTTGCCGAAAAGCTCCGCGCAAACGGAGCTCCCAAGGTCGTGGTTAACGATCTTGCACGTTGTGACATGGCAGAGGCTGTGGAGGACGCCTTTCGCTACAGCAAGCTGGTACTTGCAACCACCACCTACAACGCCGATATCTTCCCCTTTATGCGCGAGTTTATCAATCACCTCACTGAACGCAACTTCAGCAACCGTCAAGTCGCTTTGATCGAAAACGGCAGCTGGGCACCCATGGCGGCAAAGGTAATGCGCGGCATGCTGGAAAAATGCAAGAATCTCACCTTCACCGACACCACCGTCAAAATTCTTTCCGCCCTCAACGACGAGAGCAACGCACAGCTTAATGCCTTGAGCGAAGAGCTTTGCCGCGAGTATCTTGCCCTCCGCGACACCAACGAAAATAAGAACGACCTCTCCGCGCTTTTCCACATCGGTTACGGCTTGTATATCGTCACCTCAAACGACGGCAAAAAGGATAACGGTCTGGTCGTCAACACCGTAACGCAATTGACCGATACGCCGACCAGAGTAGCGGTAACCATTAACAAGGAGAACTACTCACACCATGTTATTAAGCAAACGGGCGTGATGAACGTTAACTGCCTGACTACCGACGCGCCTTTTAAGGTCTTTGAACACTTCGGCTTCGTCAGTGGCAGAAACGTAGATAAGTTTGCCGATTGTGAGCCTCTGCGCTCTGCGAATGGGCTGGTAGTTCTGCCCCGCTATATCAATGCGTATCTCTCGCTCAAGGTGGAGCAATACGTCGATCTGGATACACACGGCATGTTTATCTGCTCGGTCACCGAGGCGCGTACCATTTCGGATAAAGAAACCATGACCTACACCTATTATCAGGAAAATGTTAAGCCCCGTCCCGAAACTGACGGAAAAATCGGCTATGTCTGCAAGGTTTGCGGATACATTTACGAGGGCGAGGTTCTGCCCGACGACATCGTTTGCCCACTTTGCAAGCACGGGGCTGCGGACTTTGAAAAAATTCTGTGATCTGCGGATCAATCAGAATCATAATAAATAATAATAACGGAGGAAAAAACAATGAAAAAGTATGTATGTGATGCATGTGGATGGGAATATGATGAGGCTTTGGGTGATCCCGACAACGGAATTGCTCCCGGCACGAAGTTTGAGGATCTGCCCGAAGATTTCGAATGTCCTCTTTGCGGCGTAGGCAAGGACATGTTCAGCGAAGTTGAATAAACCAATACAAATAACAAGGCAGCCGCTTTGCGAAATGCAAAGCGGCTGCCGCGCTGTTTCATCTATTATGCATTTGGTACAATTGTGATCTCAGGGCAGTCACAGACCTCATCCAAGCAATACTTGCCCTTGACAACAGGCTCACGGCGGAACCATTTTCCCCGTGTAAAGTCAGGCACGTCTACGGGAGCGCCGCCTTTGTTGATGGAAGCCTCGGAGAGCGGTCCGATCGCCATCCACGCGGCGGTATCATAGGCGTCGATGGGTGTATCGGTGCCTGCTTTGACGCTTTCGATAAAGGCGCGGCTGACCAGCCAATCAATGCCACCGTGCCCTCC
This sequence comes from Clostridia bacterium, assembly GCA_017453305.1. GTDB lineage: Bacteria > Bacillota > Clostridia > Oscillospirales > CAG-272 > UMGS1865. The sequence continues at coordinate 39,943 of JAFTKJ010000081.1, read as the reverse complement.
CAGAGCCTCAATTTTGGCATATTGAGCGTGGAGCGGATGGTCGTACTTTTCAAAGAACTCCGCTTCATTGTTAAAGGTAGGCTCCTTCATGCCCTCCAGATAAAAGGTGGCGGCATGTCCCTCCTCAATACAACAGCCCTTGGTACCGCGCACTGTAAAGTTACGGCTGTAATAGGGACGGGGCAAGGTAGTATCCAAGGTCAAGCGGATTGTTTCACCACCTGCGCAGGTAATGACCGTTGTGATAATATCCCCCTGACGGAAGGCCTTGTCGTATAAGGGATGCTCGGGGGTAACCTGCTCCTTGATATACGCCCGCAAGCCGCGGCTCTTGGATGCCGTGGAGCTTAAGGTCATCATGCGATTGCCGCGGTTGATGCCAAGCACCTTGGAAATAGGTCCCAATTCATGCGTGGGATATTGCTCGCAGTTGCGATTTTGATATTCGTACGCACGATAATGCGCGGTATCGTAGACACCATCCTTGGAAAAGAAAAGGTCCAATTCGTTCAGATAATGCAAGTATCCGCCGTCACAATGTACGATCTCGCCAAACATACCCTCCTTGACCATTTTCAGTGCCATCATTTCGCGTCTGCCGTAGCAGCAGTTTTCCAGCATCATTAAGGGAGAGCCCGTGGCTTCATAAGTATCAACAAGTGCATAGCATTCCGATAGATCGTACGCAACGCCTACCTCTACAGCGGTGTACTTCCCTGCACGCATGGAGTCAAGGGAGATTTGTACGTGAGAATCCCATCCGCTCATAATGAGAACGGCATCCACCGACGCATCTGCCAATACGTCACGGTAATCCACACTCGTTTTGGGCACAGGACGTCCCGCTTCCGCGAGGATCTGCAAGCCTTCCTTGATCTTTTCGGGCTTGAGATCGCAGATCCACACGATCTCAACATCCTTCATTTCGGCAAAGCAACGCTTCAACATAGAAGTACCGCGTCTGCCAAGACCGATGTATCCAACGCGTACAATTTGCTTTTGTTCTCTCCGCATCATTATTTTCTCCTTTTTAAACAGTTTCGACCATACCGTCGGCGGCAATTACGAAGTCCGCGTTGTAAGAATCCACCAGCGCTTGCATATCAGAGTGCTTATTGAGAATTTCTCTTCCGTGATGCGTAAAGCGCAAGCGCGGAATGCAATGCGCCTTTGCAAATTCACAAACGTCCGCCACCTTGTGGTGTCCCGTTTCCATGATCAGCATATCACATCCATCGCCGATCAGGGGCTCCAGCTCCTCAATTTTGCCTACGTCGCCCGAGTGAACGATGCGCTTGCCGTCTACCTCGATCAAGAAAGAGTACGCGTGCCAGCCGCGACTTCCGTCCTCACGCAGATGCGTGTTGTGCAATGCGGTGACGCGGATATGCTCGTCCTCATAGATCACGCCGTCCTCGATCAGCCGATCCTCGGTCTGAAAGCGCAGAGAGCTGTGATCCTCAAGATTCCCCGATGCAAGTGCCTTGGCGGCGTTTAAAAGATCCAAGCGCGGCGCACGAATCTGCACGGTGTTATCCTTGACCACCTGTCCGCGGCCGAGGGAGATCATCTTCTGAATGCAGAAAAAGAGATCCGGAAGTCCACCCGTATGATCACTGTGCATGTGCGAAAGGATGATAGCACGCGTTTTTAACACGTCCACGCCAGAAAGAAACGCCGTGTACGAGCAGCACTCGCCTGCGTCAAACCAATAATATTCTCCCTCTACCTCCAAAAGCGTGGAGGTATGATGCATACCGGGCATAGGCTCGGTACCCGAGCAGGTACCCAAAAAATGAAGCTTTGCCATGTTTTTTCTCCTTTGATTGATTTTATATCGTTCGAGTATGAGCTTTGAAACCTCAAAAGCAGGAACGAATGATAGCAATAGATCGTTTGCCGCGTCTCGACACCAGACCCTTTGACATCATCATACCACAAAAATATCGTTTTTGCAATATTTTTTCTTAAAAGCACCATTTACACGACAAAAAAATTGTGATATAATAGAGTCACAAACATCAAAAAGGAGTACTTGTCATGAACAATCCAATCAGAGAGGCACTGTCTTCCGGCAGACGCTTATTCGGAACTCACATCAACCTGACCGACTCTCGCGTTTGCGAAATGGTGGGGATGCTCGGCTTTGACTACATCTGGATCGATATGGAGCATATCTCTACCGATTTTCGTGTCATGGAGTCGCACCTGATTGCCGCAAAGGCGGCGGGAACGCCTACCATGGTACGAGTGACGTGGAACGATATCCCCAACATCAAACGCGTTCTGGAGGCAGGTCCCGACGCCATCGTTGTACCGATGGTCAACAGCGTAGAGGAAGCAAAAAGAGCGATTGACACATGCATTTATCCTCCCGAGGGAAAGCGCGGCTTTGGTCCCTGCCGTGCCCTGCGCTACGGAATTGACAGCGTGACCGATTATATCGATCACGGTCACAAGGAGCTGTGTCGCTTTTTGCAGGTGGAGACCAAGGATGCCGTAGAGGCAATGGACGAAATCGCGCAGATCCCCTACGTGGACGGCTTTATCATCGGTCCCATGGACATGAGCGGCTCGGTGGGAGAGCTTGGACATGCCCTGGAGGGTAAGGAAACCAACCGCCTGATTGAGCTTGCCGTTCAAAAAGCGCATGCACTCGGAAAACCCATCGGTCTTTCCACGGGTGCCGACAACGCAGCAGAGCTGGGACATTGGATGAGCAAGGGAATTGATTTTATCTCTGCCTCCACCGATATGTGGAGCATCATCAGCGGTGCGCGCACGCTCTTGGGACGCATGAAAGAGGTTTCGGAGCAGTACCCACCTTTCAAATAAGTCAATGCGGTTTGCATCACCTTTCAGAAAGGATTGGATTATGAAAAAACGTTATATTGAGCTAATGGAAAAAGCACTCTCGGCGTATTCCGACGAACACATCCGGCGCTATTGGCAAGACGTACGAACACAAGGGCTGACCGAGCATGGGTTTCCCCGTTTGACTGCCAACATCGGTATTCTGATCGCACACGGAAGACGCACCGATCTTCTCCCACTGTTTCTTGACATGATGGATTTTTGCTGTCAGAGCATTCCAAATGTCAAGGCTGCAAATGATTTTTCGGTCAGAGAGATCGTATGCTGTTTGTTGGAGATTGAGCAGAACGGCATTGTGGCAAAAGAGCAAACGGAGCGTTGGAGACGTTTGTTGATGGGGATCGAGCACGGCAAATGCTATAATGTCTATGCAAAGTCCCCATTGGACAAAGCGCGAAATTGGGCACTGTTTACGGCAGTAAGTGAGTTCTTCCGCCAAAAGGCAGGACTTTGTGACGAAACGGATTTTATTGACCTGCAACTACTGCAACAAATGCAGTGGCCGGATGAAAACGGCATGTACCGCGACAACGAGAAGCATGAGAATCACCAGCCAATCATGTATGACCTTGTACCGCGCGGACTGTTTTCTCTTCTTTTAGATCAAGGATACCGTGGCGCACATTATGAAGCAATTGACTCCATGCTGAAAAAAGCAGGGCTTTTGACGTTGCAGATGCAATCGCCCAACGGTGAAATGGCGTTTGGTGGCAGAAGCAATCAGTTTTTGCACAACGAGGCTTGGCTGTGCGGTATATTTGAATACGAAGCGAAACGATACGCAAAAGCAGGCGACAGCAAGCTTGCCGACACGTTTAAATCCGCAGCTGTGCGCGCTTTGGCTGTGATAGAGGAATGGCTCTCTAAGGTACCGATCCGTCATATCAAGAACCGCTACGACAGCAATAGCAAATACGGCTGTGAGGGATATGCTTATTTTGATAAATATATGATTACGGTCGCATCGTTTTTATATGCAGCGTATCTGATCTGCGACGATACACTCTCCTACACCCCCATGGAAGATCTTACTCCAACCGTTGCCGCCACGTCGGCACATTTTCACAAGTTGTTTGTAAAAAGCAACGGATATGGTTTGGAGTTTGACCTTGGTGCGGACACGCACTACGATGCAAACGGACTTGGACGCATCCATCGCTCAGGTGCACCGTCAACGATCGCACTCTCCTGCCCTTGCCCCGCGGAGCCAAATTATACGGTAGACATTGATCCGATGGCGTTTTCCGCTTGTTCCGCAATCAAAACGAATGCGGGATGGTGCTTTGGGGCAGAGCCCGAAACGCGCTACGAGGTGGTTAAAACCTCCGTAGAAGCCGCATCGGCATCAGCTACCCTGCTCTGTCGCTTCGCAAGCGGAGCATCGCTTACAGAGCACTACACGGCCAGTGCGAATGGCATTGGAATTACGATAGAGGGAGAGGGCGAGATCGGCTTTACCCTCCCTGCCCTTTGCTTTGACGGTGAAAATGCACCGAAAATCGAAGCCGATATGCATGGTCTTTGCGTATACTACGAAGGCTGGGTTTGCCGTTACACAACGAATGGTAAGGTTTTGAATACGGGCAAAATAGCCGCCAACCGTAACGGGCACTATCGGGCATATCTTGCTTCGGGGCATGGTAAGGTCGACGTGGAAATCGAAATTTTCAAAGCTTAACTGCCTTGATACAACATATAACCTCACAACGGGCGGTCGCAAATTTGCGACCGCCCGTTGTATCTGTCATTTTTCAATTAGTGCTTTACCGCACCAAAACCAAGACCGCGCAGGTCTGCCATGGTGTTGTTCTGTTCTGCATTATAAAGTGCCCAGATGATGCGCAGACTCTGCAGTGCCATTCTGCCGCTGGTCATAGGCTCCTTATCCTCCAGGACGCACTCTACAAAGTGCTTGATCTCATGCTGGGTTTGCTTGTTGGCATGCTCGCCGGAAACCAGGCTATGCTTCCAAAGAACGGTGTAAGAGTGGCTCTCGTTGTGTCCCTGCGGAACATGCTCGCCGCTGCCGTTGTAAAGACGGATCTCATCGTTATCGAACTCGTATTCCAAAAGTCCCTTTTCGGTCTGGATCTGGAAGTCATAACCCAAACGCGTGCCTCTTGCGCCCCAGGTTGCACCGTGATAACCGATCGCACCGTTTTCAAACTTCATTACAACTGCGCTGGTGCCCTCACGAAGCATCCAGGGAGTACCGTTGCGGGTGCCAACATGGGCACCGGTTACGGGCTCACCGAGGAACCAAAGCATAATATCAATGTAGTGACAGCCGTGGCTGAAGAGCTGTCCGCCGCCCAAGCGGTTGGTCAGCAGCCAATGGCGGTTGAGAGGATCGTCAAAGGTGATGTTGGAGCCGGTCAGCTGCTCAGTCCATGCGGAGAACTGGATGATCTCGCCATACTCGCCGGAATCGATCAGCTCCTTGAGCTTTACAACACCGGGCTTATAAGGAACGGGATATGCACACATCAGCTTCAGGTTGCGCTTTTCGCACTCCTCGATCAGCTTGATGCACTCCTCCTCGGTATTGGCGAGGGGCTTTTCCATCAGGATATGCTTGTTATGCTGAGCAAAGAACATGCCGCACTCAAAATGCAGGTCATGAGGAAGTGCGATCATGATCGCGTCAACGTCATCAACCATGTCACGGTAGTTGGTATAGATCTTCGGGTTGCCGCCAAACTGCTCTGCAAATTCCTTTGCGTTTTCGATCAGAATATCGCAGACCGCAACAATCTCAACGTTATCAACCAACTTTACACCGCTGACGTGAGTTGCCATCATTTTGCCGCAACCAACCAAACCAAGCTTTAACTTTTTCATGATAAATCCTTTCTGCCGACACGCGGCATAAAAATGTTTTTTGATACGCACTTGACATTTGCGTAATTTTTGTTTATAATGTTAAGTGAGGCGCATCTTGCCTCTGACACGTCTATTTTACCATAATTGTGCGGCGTTGTATTTAGAAAATGCGGCACAAAATTTGCACAATCGGATCATTTTTTAAGAAAGGAGAACGGAACATGGAATACATGGGAACCATTTTGTCTGACGCACTTTCGGTCAGTGAAATTTATACCGTCTTTCGTCCCGACCTCACCGTTCACTTTCCGGGGCACGGTGAATCTCACCCCTTTCCCGAAATCATCTACCTCTCCCGCGGTCAGCACACTCTCTTGATCGATCAAAAGGACTACACCTTTTGCGAGGGGCAAATGATCATTTACGCCCCCAATTCCTTTCATCAAGCCAGCCTCAATCATCCACCCGTACAAGCGGATGCGGCAATTTTGACCTTTTCGGCAAGCTCCGAAATTTTACCCACACTCTACAACCGCGTCATTACGCTCTCCCCAAGGCAACAGCAAATACTGAACGCGATCATTGACGAGGGCGTGGAATATTTTTGCGGCAGAGATCCCAAGGAGGGGATTGGAGGTATGATCCTCAAGGAGGGTGTAGATCCCTCGCAATTATGGGGGCTGAAAAAGCAGATCGAGCTCTTCCTCATCGACGTTTACAAAACCGATACGGAAAGGACACCGTCCAGCCGTCGCGAGATCCGCTATGAAGAGGATTTTGAGCGCACCGTCACGTTTTTGCGCGCGCACTTAACCGAGGTCTTGACGCTGGAGCAGATCGCCGCCGCATGTTTGATGAGTGTTTCCAAGCTCAAGCTCCTCTTTCGCGAAAAGGCACATATGGGTCCCATCAATTACCTGATCCTTTTGCGCATTGAAGAAGCCAAACGGCTGATGCGCGAAAGTGATCTTTCCTTGACGCAAATCGCGGAGCAGGTCGGCTTTACCTCCCTGCACTACTTTTCCCGCATGTTCAAAAAGGTCACGGGTATGGCACCCTCGCAATATGGAAAAGAGAGATAACCAATTGATAACGGTAAAAAAGATCACATAAGGGGGCTTCCATATAGCAGGTTTTACCTGCCTAAAAACAAAGGAGTACGGACGATTTGTTCGTACTCCTTTTATAGTGTCGGGTAGTAGCATAGCCTCGCCCTATGGGAGAGGTGGCAGCCGAAGGCTGACGGAGAGGGTAATATTCACGCCCTCTCACCCGCTATCGCAGGAGCTCTCCCAGAGGGAGAGCCTTTGTTTTGTGCGCCCCGAAAGTCCATCTATTTTTCCTGACAAGCACTGCTTTTGTGGACACAAAAGCGAAAAAATTTAAAATTCAACTATCCGATTCAATATTCTCTGTATACAAGTATCTATCATATGGAGCAGCTGTGTCTTTTTCTAGATATCCACACTTACACATATCCTCAATGACTCTTTTGGCAGTCGTATATCCAATATTCAAAGAGCGCTGTAAAATAGATGTGGATATGTATTTTTTATTTTGAGCTGTTTTCATTGCACTCAAAATCAAGGGATCTTTTGTTTTATCACACAACTTCGTCTTGATCAGACATTCACCCAATAATAATTCATCGATAGAAACTCCGAAAAAAGCAGCCAACGCGGGAAGAATTTCTATATCCGGAAAACATTTTCCAGCCTCCCATTTTGATACCGCTTGATTTGATATATTTAGTCTATTAGCAAGATCTTCTTGCGTGATTCCTGCTTGCTTACGTAAAGCGGCAATATTTTCACTTATCTTTACCATTTTAAACATACCTCCATAGGTTTATATGTAGCTATGATTAAATTATAGCATTTATACAAGCAAAAAACAATAACTTATTGGTTTGATAAATGCTTTTTCTTCCAACCATAAGTAGGAAACACGTTGCCGCACCTGCTTTACGGTAGGTGCGGCAACGTGTTTCCTTTTTTGCGCGGTGTAAAACCACAAATCAAAAAGCATAGACAAATCCCCTTTTAAAAGTTCTTGAAAGGGGCGTGGGGAAAACTTCTTGAAAGAAGCTTCCCCCACAAAATGCTTTTAAAATTAAACTCCGCTGTAAGCGTTGAAGCCGCCGTCAACAGGAACAACAACACCCGTTACAAAGCCGCTTGCATCATCGCTTGCGAGCCACAGGAGCGTTCCGATCAGCTCTCCAACCTCGCCAAAGCGCTTCTGGGGCGTGCCTGCAAGGATCTTGCCCGTACGCGCGGTAGGCGTGCCGTCCTCGTTGAAGAGGAGTGCATGGTTCTGGTTGGTTGCAAAGAATCCGGGCGCAATTGCGTTAACACGGATGTTGCAGGGAGCAAAGTGAACTGCCAACCATTGGGTAAAGTTGGAAATACCTGCCTTTGCAGCACTATATGCGGGGATCTTGGTAAGAGGCGTGAAAGCATTCATCGAGGAAATGTTGATGATGTTACCGCCGGTCTTGACCATGTCAGCCGCAAATGCCTGAGTAACCAGGAATGCGGAGGTGATGTTGAGGTCGAATACGAACTTCAGTCCGCTCTCCTCCAGATCAAAGAAGGTCTTAGCGCCCTCAAGATCGGGAGTCATGTACTCGTTGTCGGTGGTTGCGCGAGGATTATTTCCACCCGCACCGTTGATCAGGAAGTTGACCTTGCCGAACTTTTCGTGAATGATGTCGCGAGCTGCAAGAATGCTGTCCTTTTCCAAGCAGTTGGTGCCAATGGCGATTGCATTTTCACCGATGGATTCAGCAACCTCCTTGGCAGCCTTTTCGTTGATGTCAAGAAGCGCAACCTTTGCACCGCACGCTGCAAGCGCACGAGCAAACTCGCTCATCAGAACTCCGCCCGCACCGGTAACAACTACAACCTTGTCGGACAGATCGATTTGATAAGGTAATTTCATATCTTTTTTGATCCTTTCGTTAATTTGAGCTTACTTGTTCAAGCCCTTCTCTACTGCTTCAAACAGACCGTAGAGATAGGTAGCACCGAGTGCGCGGTCATACAAACCGTAGCCGGGCTTGCCGTCCTCACCCCAGATATTGCGTCCGTGGTCGGGGCGTACGTAGCCGTCAAAGCCGGCTTCTACCAACGCCTTGACAATGCCGTACATATCCAGGCTTCCCGTAGCGGTCAGGTGTCCGCTCTCGCAGAAGTCGAGGTCACCGGAATGGGTGATCTGACGCAGGTGTACGAAGTAGGAGCGAGGTGCGAGGTCGTATGCCATTTTTACCATGTCGTTGTCACGTCCTGCGCCCAAGGAACCGGTGCAAAGCGTGATGCCGTTGTGCTTGTTGGGAACGGCGGTAAAGAGCTTGTTGTAGCTGTCCATACCCGTGATGATACGGGGCAGGCCGAACATATCCCACGGCGGGTCGTCCGGATGGATCGCCATATTGATACCGGTCTCGTCGCATGCGGGCATAATGCCGTTGAGGAAGTATACCAAGTTCTCAAACAGCTTTTCGTGGCTCATACCGCTGTAGGAATCCAGAAGAGAGTTGAGCTCCTCGGAGGTGTAGCTTTCATCCCAACCGGGCAGGTGCAGGTTGTGGGGATCCAGGCTCATCAGCTCCTCATGGTTGTAGGAGAGAGAGTTGGAGCCGTCCGCTGCCTCGGTGTGCAGGTTGGTGCGGAGCCAGTCAAATACGGGCATAAAGTTGTAGCAGATGCACTTGACGCCTGCCTTGCCCAGGTTGCGGATGGTGGTTGCGTAGTTTGCAATGTAGCGGTCACGGGTAGGAAGACCGAGCTTGATGTCCTCGTGTACGGGAACACTCTCGATGACCTCCATCTCCAATCCCTTCTCATCGCAGAGGGACTTGAGGCGCAGGATCTTGTCCAGCTCCCAAACCTCACCCACGGGCACGTCGTAAACGGCGGTTACAACGCCGGTCATGCCCGGGATCTGACGGATGTAGGAAAGCGGAATACTATCCTTTTCTCCGTACCAACGAAATGTCATTTTCATAGCGTTTCGTCCTTTCTTTTCCATACGTTTATTTCTTGTTTTGCGATTACAGATTCAAAAAAGCCTTTACGTTGCCGTAGCAAACGCCGTACATCAACTTCTTTGCGCTTTCCAGATCGTACTCTCCACGCTCTACGTAGCCGCCGACAAAATCCGCAAGGATACGGCGGAAGAAGTCAAAACGAACGTAGCTTGCCAAGGAGCGGCTGTCGGTCAGCATACCGAGGTTGGTTCCCAGCACCGCGTACTCGGCAACTGTTTCCAGCTGACGGCGAATGCCCTCAACGGTATCGCTGAACCACCAAGCCGCACCAATGCGAACACCGGGGAACGCGCCCGACAGCGTAGCCAAAGAAGGTACGCACGCGGGATTGAGCGAGTACAGAACCGTTTTGGGAAGGGCATCTCTTTGTGCTAAAGTGTCAAAGAACGGGATCAGGCGGTCAGTATCTACGTTACCGCGCATGATATCAAAGCCTGCATCGCGTCCGCAAACGGCAAACTTTGCGCTGTTGACGTTGCGGAAGGTTGCAAAGTGCATCTGCATAACCATCTCGTTCTTTGCATACAGTGCTGCCATAAAGTACATCAAGTGAGAGAACACCTCTTGCTTTTCCTCAAAGCTCAATTCCCCTCTCTTGGCAAACAGCTCGGCAGCGCGTGCTTCACCGGGATCGGCAAGGGGCAAAAAGTCCATGCCGTGGTCGGCGATCTTGCAGCCCTTGGAGAGGAAGTAATTGAGTCTCTCCTCCAACGCAGCCTTGACCTCTGCCAAAGTTGTGATTTTCTTTCCAACCGCACCCTCAAGTCTTGCAATGGCAGCCTCGTCCATATTGAGCACGAAATCGGGGCGGAAGGTGGGGCGTACGTTGGTGTTGCCGCAGACGCCATGTGCCGCAAGCGCGGAGGCGGGATCGTCGGTGGTAGCCACGTACTCGACCTTAAAGCGGCGCAGGATCTCACCCGCGTCCAAAGTCTTGAGCACCTCATTTGCGCGGTTCCAGATACGCTCTGCGCTCTCGGCGCACAAAGGCTCCTGAATACCGAACAGAAGCTTCAGCTCCAGCTGGGTCCAATAGTACAAGGGACCGCCGCACAACAGCGGAAAGATCTCTGCGTACTTCAAATACTTTTCGTAAAAGCTTGCATCTCCCGTGATGTATTTTTCATCCACGCCGCAAAGACGCATCGCTCTCCATTTATAGTGGTCAGCGGCAAGCCAGAGCTCACCCAGATCTGCAAAGCGGTGATTGTTGCGCAGCTCGTTTTCATTGAGATGGCAATGGTAGTCCACAATGGGCAGATCCTTGACTGTTTGATACAGAACCTCTGCCGCAGGAGTATTCAGCAAAAGTCCATCTCCAAAAAATTCTTTCATGTTTTGATTTCCTTTCGTTCGGATATCGTATCAAGCCATTGTCTTGATGCGGTTTCCATGCGAGTGATACATGGAAAGGATCAATTGAATGACCTTTGCGCCCTCGGTGCCGGGAATGCGGAAGGGCTCACCGGATTGGACGCAACGGTAGAAATCCTCAATCAGCGTGGCATGCCCCGTGCCCCAAACGGTTTTTCCGACCATGTTGGATGCCTTGCGGTTATCCTCAACGGTCACCTGCTTTCCGTTGACAACAATAAAATCGTTGCCTGCGATGACGCGCATATTGTCCTTGGTGACAAACTGCAGCTGTACGGGAAGATCGCCCGTTGCCGCGGTGGTACCAAAGAAGGCATAGCGTGTGCCATCCTCCAATTCAAAGTGTGCCGTTGCGGTATCCTCGACCTCGGTGTAATCCTTGTGGAAATCATTATCCACGTGCGAGGTCACGTGCGTGGGCATACCGCACATATGCTGGAGCAGATCCAGCGTGTGCAACGCCTGATTGATCATGACACCGCCGCCTTCCTCAAGGATGGTACCTCTCCACGCACCGGAGCGATAGTAAGCCTCATTTCTTTCCCAGCTGACAAGGCCAAAGGCGGATTTTACGCCGTGCTCCTTGATAAAGTCCATCAGCCAAAGCATGTTAGGCTCGTAGCGGTTCTGTTGGCATACGCCAAGCTGTGCGTTGCTTTCCTTCTCTGCCTTCAGTACTGCGTGCAGTTGATCAACATTGATAGAAAGCGGCTTTTCGCAAAGGACGTTGATGTTGCGTCCCAGCGCCTCCACGCACATGGGTGCGTGGAGATAGTGCGGGGTACAAATGTGAACGGAGTCGGGTTTTTCCTTCTCCAGCAGTTCAACGTAGTCGGTGTAAACCGGGATATTTCCCAACTGATATTTTTCGATGCTTGCCTGCGCGCGCTCGGGAATGACATCGCAAAGAGCGCAAAGTGTTTGTCCTGCGGCAAGAATTCCGTTGATGTGGTTACCGGAGATAGCTCCGCAACCGATCACTGCAACTCGAAAAGCTCCCATAGTATAACCTTTCTTCTTTCTTGGGTTTCCCTTTTTAGTAAGTGTAAAATTATTTGGAACCGTAAGTACCCTCAGTGTTCAGAACGACGTCTCCAACACTCTCCTTGGTGCGACCGGTTGCAATTCTCTTGTTCAACTCTGCAAGATAGAGGTCATCGTCGATGGGGAGAGTAACGGTCTTATCCAACCAGGTGGAAAGCATCATGGAGTCCATCAGCTGAACGCCGTTGATACCCTCAACGCCCTGTACGAACTGAGGCTCAAGACCCAGGATCGCATTTGCAAAGTTGTTCATGATACCAACGTGCTGGTCGTTCTTACCGTCGGTCTCAACCTCAATGCCGCGCTCGCATTTGGGAGCTGCAAAGCCCTTAGCGGTCATGCAGTGCTCACGCTCATCAACCTCGAGTTTATCGAAGATCAGCTTGCCGCCCTCGCAAACCAAGCGGCCCTTGGTACCGGTGATCTCAAAGCGGTTGGTACCGGGAGCATCTGCGGTGGTGGTTACGAATACGCCGGTTGCGCCGTTGGGGAACTCCATGTAAGCGGTTACGTCGTCCTCAACCTCAATGTCGTGCCATTTGCCATAGTGGCAGAATGCGCGCATCTTAACGGGCATCATACCCACGGTCCATTGGAGCAGGTCGAGCTGGTGAGGGCACTGATTGAACAGAACGCCGCCGCCTTCACCCTTCCAGGTAGCTCTCCAATCGCCGGAATCGTAGTAGTCCTGGGTACGATACCAGCTGGTAATGATCCAGTTGACGCGCTTGATTTCACCAACCTCGCCGTTTTGTACCATCTCACGCATCTTGCGGTAGAGGCAGTTGGTTCTCTGGTTGAACATCATACCAAAGAGCTTGTCAGACTTCTCTGCAACCGCATTCATTTCCTTGACCTGCTTAGTATATACGCCGGCAGGCTTTTCGCTGATGACGTTTACGCCTGCGTTGAGTGCGTCGATAACCATCGGGGGATGGAAGTAGTGAGGGACTGCAACGATAACAACGTCAACAAGACCGCTGTTGAGCATTTCCTTGTAATCGTGGAAGGTTGCAACATTCTCTGCACCCTCAAGTGCCTTGATTGCCTCAAGCTTGCTATCCTTCAGATCGCAAACAGCAGCCAGAACGCCGTTTTCTACCTTACCTGCAAGCAGGTTCTTGGAGTGGCCGGAACCCATGTTACCGACACCGATAATACCAAATCTTACTTTTTCCATGTTCAAAATCTCACTTTCGTTTATTGGATGGATTTTATATTTTTAACTTTGCCGCTTAGCCGATTCCGTTTTCTACGGGATGGCCGATCTCAGCCAAGAGCTTCTTGAGGGTGTTGACTGCATAGTCGAATGCCTCGTCGGAGGTCTTGAATACAAACTTGTGCTTGAGCTCCTTGCCGTCGAACTTCTTGTAGGAGTCGGAAACGAACAGGTGAGGCTCAACGGTCAAAACAACCTCGCCGTCGAACAGCTCGTCGATCTTCTGCAGTGCTTCCTTTACATGGCCCTCGCCCTCGCCCGCGGGAACGATCACGCTACCCTCGTACAGGCAATCCTTGATGTGCATGTACTCGAAGGAAGGAAGTGTAACCTCCAGACCCTTGACTGCATCGTGCTGAGAATGTACGAAGTTTGCGGCATCGAAAATGCCCTTCATTTCGGGAAGCGTGGTCAACAGATCCTCAACTCCCTCGGGGCTCTCACCGTAGATCTTACCCTCATTCTCGTGGCAGAGCAGAATGCCTGCTTCCTTTGCCTCTGCGAGCATGATCTTCAGTCTTCTCATAACCTCCTCGCGGTACTCTGCGAGCTGATCCTGCGGTACGAAGAAACTGAACATACGCATACGCTTGGTGCCCAGTGCCTTGCAGACCTCCAACGCGCGGCGGAAATCCTTGAGGTGAGGCTCGAAGTCCTCTTCGATCTTGTACTTTCCGATGGGAGAGCCGAAGGAAGGAACGCTGATACCTGCCTCGTCGAGCTGACGGCGGATCTCTGCCAATTCCTCATCGGTCTTTCTCAGCACAGGACCACCGTTCATATTACGGGGCTCGATGCAATGAAGTCCGTTTCTCTTCAGCGCAGCGATCTGCGCCTCGATGCTTTCGCCTGCTTCATCAGCAAATGCGGAGATAATAAATTTTGCCATGTTTTTTAATTCCTTTCGTAATGTATATGTTTCAAAATTAATTTCGCTTTCAGCCGTTGGGATTATACCTCGGCGTAGATTTGGCGCATGCGTGCGATCATTTCCGAAACGCCTGCATTGCCCTCGTTTCGCTTACCCTCAAAGCTGATATTCCCTTGATATCCGATCTTTTTGAGTGTACCGATACACTTTGCAAAAAATTCCCAATCCTTCTCGTCCTGGGGCATGCATCTGTCCCCCGAGGTGGCGATGTGGGTGTGCACCAACAGGTCCTTGTAGGTTTCAAAGGTTGCAAAATCCTCTTTGTTATTGTCGACATGATAAAAGTCGGCAAGAATCTTGTAGTTTTCTTTATTGACCAGCCTGCTGTACTCGGCGGCATCGCCCAGAGTGTTGATGATATTGACCTCGTTGTAGGAAAGCGGTTCGATGGCAATGGTCTGTCCATGCTTGGCAGCGCAATCCGAAAAAATCTCGCCCACCTGCTTGAGCTGCTCCCACGCCTTTTCAAAGGGGAAACCCTCGGGCACGTGCTTTGCCTTGGAGGAGCCAAACACCAGCATGGTAACACCCAACTGTGCCAGACGATTGAAGACGCGCTCGGAATAAGCGCGGATCGCATCAAAATCAACCCCCTCACCGGTCAATCTGCAATCCGGGTCGACCAAGCCGTTACAGCTGTAGGTGCGGATCTCGCCGCGCTCGATTCTTCCCTTCAGGCATGCAAACTCTTCGTCAGTCAAGTTATTGACGCTCAATGCGTTCAGTTCCAGATAATCGGCACCGAACATTTCACTCTCCAGCGCCTCTTGCGCGGAAAAGCAGATTCCGAATTTCATTGCGAATTACTCCTTTGCAATCAGAGGAAGGAGGTAATTTGCACTTCTCTCCATTTCGTTGAAGGGATCTTCCTTGGAGGGCGCGTTGTCCTGCTCGACCAGTGCATTCTTCACACCGACCTTTTCGCAAGCCGCAATGATCTCGGGGAAGTTAGAAAAGCCTTCGCCGCAGGGGCAAATGGTGCTGACTTCTGCCTTTTGGAATTCCTTGAAGTGAATGCACTGCAGTCTTTCACCGCCAATGCGCTCGATGTATTCTGCTGCATTCTTGCCTGCAAAGTTCACCCAACCGGTATCAAGGATCAAGAACCAGTTCTTCTTCTCGATTAAAGCATCCATTGCGCATCCTTCAGCATCCGAGAAGGGCTCGAACTCAAACGCGTGGTTGTGGTAAGCAAAGTGCATACCCGCAGCCTCGATCTTCTTGACGGGTTCTTCCATAACTTCAAAGAACTTTTCAAGCGCCGCACGAGAGCCACGGAACTCATTCGGCATACTGCCAATACCAATGACGGAGCAGCCAAAGATCTTATGCTCTGCGATCAGGGCATCGGTGTCGTTGACGATACGGTCAAACGCGTTGTGCGTACAAACGATCTCCATGCCGGTCTCCTTGGAAATCTGCGCCCATACGTCAGCGCCCATTTGAGCAACACCGGAAAATTGAACGTTTTGGTAACCCATCGCCTTGCACTTTTCGATGGTAGTGCGAAGATCCTCGGGTGTTTGTGCAAACGTGCGCAAAGAGTAAAGTTGTGCTCCAAGTTTCATGATAAATACATCCTTTCTGTTGCGGCTTATAGCCGATTGCAAGAAAACCTTCGTTCCTCCGCACAAAATGCAAGTATTACGGAAGAAAAAGCGAGCAAAAAAGAGGGCGAATTCTGATTTTTGCAATATTTTCTCACTTTATCTTTATTATAACAATTTTCTTTTCAAATGTCTATCACTTTTTTTGCAAAAAACATTGCAAATATTGCTATTTTATGATATAATGAAATCGAAGGGGGGAATTTGAACCGTGTCCTACCGTTTTCGACTCTCATGTCCCGAAATTTACGCCTCTCATTCCGAATTCGATAACTCTCGCACCGAAAAGTTTGAGCGCCATTGCCACAGCAACTACGAGCTGATCTACATCTGGCAAGGTGAGGGAAAATACATTGTGGAGGGCGTGGAATATCCGTTGCATCCGCACATGCTCCTTTTGATGCGGCCGTACGAGTATCACTACGTTTGTCCCAAGCTTGGGCGATGCTACGAGCGCACCGTCATCAATTTTGAGGCGTCGGCTCTTCCCGAAGCCTTGCGCACACATCCGTTGTTAAAGAACACCGGAGAATGCTACTTCCCCATGGAAGACCTGGAAGACCCCATCAAAAGTGCGTACCGAACGCTGGACTCCGTAAGGCATATGCTTGGAGAGGACGGCGAATCCACTCCTGCGGCGCACGCATTTTTGCAGGCGACCACCGCACAGATCTTTTTGCTCCTGACTCTGCGCAGTGCAAAAAAAATTGGCTCGGAGGAAAGCAATACCGTATTGCGCGTGATCGAATACGTCAACAGCCACTTGAATGAAGATCTTTCACTGGATGACATCGCGCGAGATTTCTTTATCAGCAAATACCATCTTTGCCGCATCTTCCACAAGCAAACGGGCGCTTCGCTGTTCACCTACTATAACACCAAGCGAATGGCGCTGGCACAGCAATTGATCAACAGCGGAGAGAGCGCCACTGCCGTAGCGCTTCGCCTCGGCTTTCGCGATTATTCCACCTTTTACCGCACCTTCCGCAAGCAAACGGGACATTCTCCCGTCAGAAAAATTCCGCAAAAGGACCTTTCACAATCCAAATAAATCAAAAGGACTGCAATTGCTCTCCCCGTGTGGGAAGTGACAATCGCAGTCCTATATTTTTTAACGGTTCTCCAAGAGCTTTTTAGCGTACATCATACGATAGGCATCGTCCAGCAGCCTGTAACGGCTTGTCTCGACCGTGCCCGTCCAAGGTGCAACCATAAAGCCCTGCAGATGCGGATCATCCAAAATCCCCTTCTCCTTGAAAAAGAGAACCGTCTGCGCAATGTTCTGGTGACAGCACCAGGTGCTGGTGCAAGGAATCTGATCGTATCCCAGCTCCGAGAGAGCAACGTAAGTATCCATCTCGGTTTTTGGCAAGAATGCCCCTGTTTCATCGGTCTTCAAGCGCTCGTACCACCAGTTGGAGATCAGGCACTCCTTGGGAATCTTCTTTTTGAAGACGTCTGGATGTGCCCAATAAAAGTCTCCCCAGATCCATGGGCGTGCACCGTTCTTTTGTACGCAGTCCATGTAGAAGTAAAGGTCGTGACACCAAAGTGCGTCACAGCGGATGATGGTCATCCCCTTGCGGTGTGTGGGAAGATCCTCCTCGTCCATGCCAAGATGGAACAGACGCGGACGGTCAAATACCTCGCAGACCTCATCGATCAGATCGCGCACAACGTCGTAATACGTCTGCGTTCCCTTCATCCACGCATACTGCTTGAGCCAGGTATCGTGACAAGAGGAAAAATTCAGCTTGGGGATCGGCTCAATGCCGTGCTCACGCATGTAGGCAAGCTCTGCACGGAGCTCCTCGTGGGTAAATGCCCCCTCAAGCGAGATCTCGGGATGACTACTGTACTGCAGGGCGTCCAACACGTCCAAAACGACCATATTGATGCCAAAGTGAGAAAGCTCGTCCACCAACTCGCGCAAAAGCTTGCGATCGATTACCGGTGCATCCTTATAACGCCCGGTGCATTGACAGATCGAGGGTCCGCGATGTTCGGTAAAGGACCACTTATCACGCCCGCCGTTTCCGCCAAGGCCGAGAAAATAACACCATGTTTGAATCATATTTTATACCTCACATCATTTGATTTCAAAGTGCTTTACTTCAGCATTTTGAACGCCTGCTGTAAGCGGTAAGCGTTATCGAGCAGATCGTAGCGGTTCACCTCGGAAATGCCGGTCCACGGAGTGATCATAAAGCCCAGCAGATGCTCGTCGATCAGTCCGTGCTTTACAAAGAAGTGCACCAGCTGACCCATGTTCTGATGGCAGCACCAAAGGCTGCCGCAGGGAATCTGATCATAGCCAAGCTCCGAGAGCGCGATATAGGAATCATACTGCATTTTTACGCGCTCGTGCGTTTCGCAGTAGCGCATATACCCCCAGTTGGAAAGCAGGCATTCCTTTGGAATCTTCTGCTTGAAAAAGTCGGCATGATTCCAGTAAAAGTCCGCCCAGATCCACGGACGCGCGCCATTTTTTTGCACGCGGTCCATGTAAAAATAGAGATCGTGTGCCCACAGATCGTTGCAACGGATGATGGTCATACCCTTTTTATGGTTGGGCATATCCTCCTCGTCCATGCCGAGATGGAACAGGCTTGGGTGATCAAACACCTCGCAGACCTCGTCGATGATATCCTTTACCACCTCGTAATATTTTTGCGTTCCCTTCATCCACGAGTACTCCTTGAGCCAGATATCGTGGCATGCGGAAAAATTCAGCTTCGGAATCGGTTCGATGCCGCGCTCGCGCATATAGGACAGGAGCGCACGCAGTTCCTCATGGGTAAAAGCCTCCTTGAGGGAGATTTCGGGATGCGAGTGGTATTGAATGGCGTCTTCAAGGTCAATCACCACCAGGTCAATACCCATTTTGGAAACCTCGTCCACAATCTCATACAGCATGGTGCGATCAATTGCAACCGTCTCCTTAAAGCGTCCCGTAGATTGGCAGACGGTGGGACCGCGGTGCTCAATCCAGGACCACTTGTCACGCGAGCCGTTTCCGCCAAGGGAAATAAAATAGACCTTTCGCAAATTCATTTTTATGCCTCCGTTTTTTTCGTTTCAAGCAGCTTGCAAGCATACGCCAGGCGGTGCGCGTCCTCAAGCAACCAATAGCGGTTGACCTCCTGAACGTATGTCCACGGGGTTGCTATGATCCCCATAAAGTGCTCGTCGACCAAGCCGTGCTTTTGACAGAAATGCGCCAGCTGCGCCACATTCTGTGAACAGCACCAGGTGCTTGAGCAAGGCATTTGGTCGTAACCGTGCTTTGCCAAAGCAATATACGTGTCATACTGCATTTTTACGCGGGGATGTCCCTCGTCGTAGCGCATATAGCCCCAGTTTGAGATGAGGCACTCCTTGGGCATTTTTTTGAGAAACTCGTCGGGATGTGCCCAATAATAGTCTCCCCAGACCCATGCGCGTGCACCGTTCTTTTCTGCACATTCCTTGTAAAAATACAGATCGTGGAACCACAGATCACTGCAACGAATAATGGTCATGCCCTTTTTGTGTGTGGGCAGATCCTCCTCGTCCATGCCAAAGTGAAACAGCCTCGGGTAGTCGAACACACGGCACACCTCATCGATCAGATCCTTGACCACCTCATAGTATTTTGCAGTCCCCTTCATTCGGGAATATTCCTTGAGCCAAGTATCGTGACAGGAGGCAAAATTCAGCTTCGGTACAGGCTCGATGCCGCGCTCCCGCATATAGGACAAAAGCTTGCGGATCTCCGCGTGCGTAAACGCATTCTGAAGCGAGATCTCGGGGTGCGACTCGTATTGCATAGCATCCAGAACGTCCAAGACCACAAGGTCGATGCCCATTTTGGCGACCTCGTCAATGATCTCATACAGCAAAACGCGATCGACGTAAGGCGTTTTTTTGTAAAGATCCGTGCCTTGGCAAATATCAGGGCCACGCTGCTCCAAAAACGACCACTCATCGCGGCCGCCATTGCCACCGAGGGAAAGAAAATAGCCTCGTTTCATGATCAGCCTATCTCTTCCTCAACAACTTTTCCGTAAGCCTTTGCCTCGTCATCGTTGCTGATAGACGCATAGTAAGCGGCGGCAGTCGCCTGCACGTCGGGATCCTCAAACATGGCTCTTGCAAACTTGACACGGTTTGCATTGTTGAGCAGCGTGTAGTAGTTCAGATCTACCGTTGCCTGCATGGGAACTGCGTTAAAGCCGAGCAGATGCTCGTTGACAAGTCCGAACTCCATGTAGAAGTACACGAACTGCGGAATGTTCTGATGGCAGGTCCAATCACTCGCCTCGGGGATCTGGTCAAAGCCGGCAGCCGCCAGGGCGCGGATCTCATCGTAGATGGGGCGGTCGGGATAAGAGCCGTCGGGTTTGAGAACAATGCGATCCCAGAAGGACATGGAGAGCACGCAGGACTTGGGGCAATTTGCAAGGAATGCTTCGGGATGAGTGCAGAAATAGTCACCTACGATCCATGCGCGTGCACCGTTTTTCTCAACGCGTGCCACCATTTTGGCAAGATCGGAGAAATAAGCCGCCTCGTCGCGAGGGGTGGTGTTGGTGCGCACGTAATCGTTGTGCCACCAATTGGTGCGGCGAGGGCTGTTCGGGAACTCCTCCTCGTCCATACCAAGATTGAAGAAGCGAGGAGAATCAAAGATCTCACAAACCTCGTCGATCAGATCTGCTACCACCTTGTCATAGGCATCGGTTCCCTTCTGTGCGCAGTAGGGGGTAAGCCAGGCATCGTGATAGGAGGAGAAGTTGAGCTTTGGAATGGGCTCCATGCCAAGCGCACGAATGCGTGCAAGCTCCTCCTTGAGCTCCTCTACCGTCCAAGCGCCCTCAACGGCAAGCTCGGGGTGACTCTTGTACTGCACACCCTCGCCAAGGTCGATCAACAAGGTATTGACGCCAAAGGAAGGCAACTGATCCACTACGCGGCGCCATGTGTCGCGCTCGGTCAGCATTGTCTTTTGATAGTGTCCCGTGGATTGGCACTGGAAGGGACCGTCGTTTTCCGGAACGGAGTTTTCATCTCTCCACATGTTAAATCCGAGTTGAATGGTATAGCTCCAAATTTTTTTCATGATGTTTACCTTTATCCTTTCAAATTTTTTTATTACTTAAATAATATTGTTCAAACAGTTCTTTTGCATATTTTGTGCGGTGCGCCATATCCAACAGCGCGTAGCGGTTATCCGCAGTCGTTTTTGCCCACGGGGAAGCGAGCAGACCCAAAAGGTGCTCGTCAAACAGCCCCTCGTTGTGCGCCAGCAGGATCACCTGCGCAACGTTTTGCTTACAGCACCAAACGCTGCAATCCAAGGTTTGATCGTATCCAAGCCGCGCACGCTCCACCAAAGCATTAAAGCCCTCGTGTATATACCGTCCGTTTGCATCGGGCGGTACAAGCCGCTCAAATGCGCTGTCGGTTAAAATACAATCCTTTGGCATTTTTGCCGCAAAGGTATCCTTGCTGTAGCGATAGTAGCTTCCCCAGATCCATGGGCGTGCCCCGTGCTTTTCGATACAGTCGATGTAATAGTACAAATCGTGATACCATAGGTCGTTACATCGAATAATGGTCATGCCCTTGCGGTGGTTGGGAACGCTCTCCTCATCCATGCCAAGGTGAAAATATTTGACGGGTGCAAAGATCTCGGCTACCTCGTCTATCACTTCCTTGACTACTTCATAGTATTTTGCGGTTCCCTTCATCCACGCGTATTCGCGCAACCACGCATCGTGGTAAGAGGAAAAGTTCAGCTTTGGTACGGGCTCCATACCCATGGCGCGAATGCGCCTCACCTCTGCTCTCAGCTCCTCCTTTGACCATGCACCGGGGTTCGCAAGCTCTGGGTGGCTGTCGTACCGTACCCCCTCGCCCACGTCGATCACCAACGTGTTGATGCCACAGGAAGGCAGATAATCCACCACGTCACGCCATACCGCGCGGTCAGTGATCATTGTTTCCTGCCACCGCGCCGTTGCCTGACAAATGTGCGGTCCACGATGCTCAACCAACGACCACGTATCGCGCCACATATTTGTACCAAGGTGAATAAAATATCCCCAAATGTAATCCATTTTAAGATCGCTCCTTCAACAGCTTTTCAAACAGCTCCTTGGCGTACTTGGTGCGGTGTGCATCGTCTAAAAGCACGTATCGGCTGATCTCGTCGGTCATTTGCCACGG
Organism: Clostridia bacterium; assembly: GCA_017453305.1. GTDB lineage: Bacteria > Bacillota > Clostridia > Oscillospirales > CAG-272 > UMGS1865. The sequence continues at coordinate 17,807 of JAFTKJ010000081.1, read as the reverse complement.
TACGCTCAGAAAGCCCAAAAGACGCTCGTTTACAATGCCCTCATCAAAGCAGAACTTGACCGCTTGTGCCAAATTCTGATGGCACGCCCAAGTGCTGGCACAGGGAACCTGATCGTAGCCGAGCTGCGCAATTTCCACCATAGAGTTAAAGCCGGGATATGGGAACATCCCGTTCTCGCGCCGTGGCAGAACACGCTCGTAGCACGCCTCGGTAATCAGGCACTCCTTGGGCATTTTTTGAAGGAACGTATCCTTATGTCCGCGGTAGTAATCCCCCCAAACCCACGTACGAGCGCCGTGCTTTTCAACACACTTCATGTAGAAGTACAGATCGTGATACCAAAGGTCATTGCAACGGATAATGGTCATTGATTTGCGGTGCGTGGGAAGGTCTTCCTCGTCCATACCGACGTGAAAATATTTTACGGGCGCAAATACCTCGCAGACCTCGTCGATCAGATCCCTTACGACCTCATAGTATTTTTGCGTTCCCTTCATGTGCGCGTAATCCCCCAACCAAGTATCGTGGTTGGAAGAAAAATTCAGCTTTGGAATCGGCTCCAGTCCTAAGGAGCGAATCCGCGCAAGCTCCGCGCGAAGCTCGTCCTTTGTCCACGCCCCGGGAACCGACAGCTCGGGATGTGTGTCGTATTGAATCCCCTCTCCCACGTCAATGATGACTGCGTTAAAGCCGCAAGAGGGCAAAAAATCGATCGTTTCGCGCCAAACTGTACGGTCGGTATGCATCGTAGGAAAATAGCGTCCCGTAGCTTGCGCAATTCTGGGACCGCGAAACTCGGTATGCGACCACGTGTCGCGCCACATATTACTTCCCAATTGAATAAAATAGCTCCAGATACGTTCCATAACGGACCTCCTTTTTCGATGCTTTCATTGTAGCAAATTCTGATGCGTTTTTCCATGAATAATCCATAAAAGTTTTTGAAAAATCGATAAAATATACAGTATATTACCAAAAAGAAGAATATAATCTCTTGTTTTTATTCACTTTTTATGATATCATATATACAGATTATTTTTGGGAGGAATCGCACAATGACAAACCGAGAACGCGCAATGAATATATTACACTACAAACCGGTTGATCGCCTCCCTGCCGTGCACTTTGGCTATTGGCGTGAGTTGTTGCTCGAGTGGGCGGAGCAGGGTAAGATTTCCTTTGAGCTTGCCAACAGTGTTGGTGATTCCAATGCCGCAGATTTTGAATTGGATCGCATCATCGGCTGGGATTTTAACTGGTCGCACACGCGCGGCGGAAATACAAGACTGTTTCCCAAGTTTGAGCAAAAGGTGCTGGAGACCTTTTCCGACGGAACGCAACGCGTACAAACCTCCAACGGCGTAATTGAACGCATCAAGCCGGGCATCGTTTCCATCCCCTCGGAGGATGATTACCTGTTAAAAGATCGCCATGCCTTTGAGGAGCTCTTTAAGCCCAAGATGCAATTTTGCGCCGAGCGTATCAACGAAGAATTTTTAAAGCATTTTAATGAAACGCGCAATTACGACGTTCCCATCGGCATTTGGCTGGGTAGCGTAATGGGCGATATTCGTGATATGACTACCGTAATTGGCATGAGCTATTTGATGTACGACGAAGATGAAACGCTGTTTGCCGATATCATCGATACGTATGCAGATATGCAATATCAAGTAGTTGAAGCAGTATTAAAAACGGGTGCAAAATTCGATTTCGGTCACTATTGGGAGGACATCTGCTTTAAAAACGGTCCTTTGATCTCTCCCGATCTGTTTGAGGAGCTGTGCGCCAAGCATTATAAAAAGCGCAATGACCTCTGCCGCCAATACGGCATTGATATCATCTCTTTGGATTGCGACGGCGTTACCGAAAAGCTGTTACCCACTTGGTTCAACAACGGTGTCAACACCATGTTTCCCATTGAGATTGGAGTATGGGGCGATCAATTTGAACCTGCGCGCAACAAATTCGGCAAAGGGATGCTCGGTGTCGGCGGTATGGATAAGACCGCCTTCCGCAAAGATAAGGCAGCTGTGGACGCGGAGCTTGAGCGCATGAAGCGCCTTGCCTCCATGGGTGGATTTATTCCCTGCCCCGACCACCGTTTGATGCCGGGGAGCAAATTTGAATTGGTACAGTATTACGCAGAGGAGATCAAAAAGATCACCCCGTAATCATTCAAAAAGGAGATCTTACGCAACGTTCGCGCAAGATCTCTTTTTCATTATTTCGTCGGCACCTCTTGCTCCGGCACGCTCTGTCGCTCCAAGGCATCCTCTGCATTCTTTTCCAAGGCACATTGCCGCTCCAGCTTTTTGAGGGTACGCGGATAAAGGATGCTCAAAAAGATCGATGCACCGATCCACGCCAAAGGACCTGCAAAATACAGTATCGTCAGGTTATCCGCAAAGAACAAGCAGATCACGGCGCGCGAGATCAGCTCAATCACGCCGCACATCACAGACGGTACGGTACTACCAAGTCCTTGGAGTCCGCCGCGCCACATGCAAAGAGTGACCATGGTCGGGAAGAAAATGACCTGCATAAAGAGATACTGCTCGGCAATTGCGACAATCTCCATATGATTTCCAACAAACAGCATGTAGATGTATTTGCCAAACAGAACCGCCAGCAGCGTGCCAACGGCACCGATGCCAAGGTTTAACAGCAGAGTGTTGCGCACACCGCGTCGCACGCGATCCACGCGTCCCGCCCCCAAGTTTTGCGCGCAAAAGTAGATGATAGCGCTCTCAAAGCTCTGAAAGATCATCCACAGAATGGTCAATACACGGTTTCCCATGGCAATACCCGTCACTACGTCCTCACCGTGTCCATTGACGGCGATCTGCAAAATCAGTGCGCCAACCGTAATCACACCGTTCAACAGCCCAAGCGGAATACCGTTGGAAAGCAGAATCTTGATGGTTGGGATGGAAACGGCGGCATCCTCTTTTCCAAAGATCAACACACGCATTCTCTTTCTCAAAAAGAAGAGATAGAGAGAAGAACCCAATGCAACGGCGCAGACCGTTCCGTACGCTGCACCCTCAATGCCCATGTGCAAAACTCCGAGAAAGAAGAAGTTAAACACCACGTTGGATGCACCGCTGATGGCAGAAATCGTCAATGGCGTTTTGCTGTCACCCAAGGCACGAAACATACCCGCACATACCCAGCTGATGGCAGATACGGGCATGCAGAGCACCGAAATAAACAAGTATGTGGTTGCCATATCGACAAAGCCCGCCGGCGTGTTCATCATCAAAACAAACGTGCGACAAAAAACGGCACAAATAACGGTTGCCGCCCCCACCAACACCGCCGCAAGGTAGACCACGTTTGCCATAACGTTGCGCAGGCGTTTGAGATCTCCCGATCCAAAAATACGCCCCGCAAGAATGGAAAAACCCGAAATGACCGATGCGGCAAAGCCGACGACCAGATCATTGAAGGGGGATGCCGCATTGATCGCGCCAAGCGCATCCACATCGACGTACCAGCTCACCATCAAGCCATCCGTCGTACTGTAAACATAACTCATCAAGCCGGAAGCCAGCATCGACAAGGCAAACGAAATAATCAGTCTTGTCGGGCTTCCTTTTGTCAAATCCTTCGTCACCGATGATCCTCCTTTATTGACACAATGATATTCTCAATATATTTACACTTTTATATTTTGGAAAAAGCCTCGTCCCGTTGCTTCTGCAAAGCCGCCTGCTCCGCCTCTCGCAACGCCAGCTCCTTTTTCAACTCTCGATTGGAAACAATGGGGTACAGAATCGCCAAAAAGATCGACGTCCCCACCCAAGCCATGGGACCTGCAAAGAATAGCATTTGCAGATTGTCTGCAAAAAAGACGGATACCGTAATACGCGCAATCAGCTCGATAACACCGCAAAGAACGGTAGGCAGGGTTGAGCCAAAGCTCTTGAGTCCCGCACGCCAAACATACAGCATGGCAATGCAGGGAAAAAAGGAGATTTGCGTCAGAAGGTGCATGTGCGCATATTGAATGATCTCCGCATCGTTGCCAACGAACGCCATATATACGAATCGGTCAAGCGAGGACAGAGTAAACAAAAGCACAACACCGCCTAGGGCAAATTCGATCAGTAAAGTATTGCGAACGCCGTGCTTGGCGCGTTCGATCTGCCGCGCTCCAATGTTCTGTGCACAAAAGGCAAGTAAGGCGTTTTCGAATACGCCGAACAGGATCCACGCCAGGCTCATAATTTTTCCGCTCAAGGCAACACCCGTCACAGCGGTTGCACCGTGACCGTTGATTGCCACCTGCAGCATCAGAGAGCCAAGCGTGGTAATGGAGCTCTCCAATCCCAGCGGCACGCCGATGTGAAGCAAGCGCTTGACGATTGCTCCCGAAAATGCCGCTTCTTGCTTTCCGAAATGTAAGAGGTGCATCTTGCGTCTGAAAACGATAAGATAGACGATCGATCCCGTCAGGGACGCGCACAGCGTTCCAAGCGCCGCGCCCGCAATTCCCAAAGGGAATACGACAAGAAAAATAAAGTTAAACACCACGTTACCAAAGCCGTTGACCATCGATATCCAAAGCGGCGTTTTTGTATCTCCCAGCGCGCGGAACAGTCCCGAGAGCAACCACGTGGGAGCCGAAACCGGCTTTGCCAGAATGATAATGATAGTATAGATGACCGACATATCCAAAAGCTCGGGCGGAGTATTCATCGCCTCCAAGATAGGGCGGCAAACGATCAGAGAAAGCACCGTAGCCACTCCAATGATCACCACGGTCAGATACACGGCGTTTGCCATGGTGCGCTTCATGCCGTTGTGATCCTTGGCACCAAACTGCTGCCCTATGACAATGGAAATACCGGAAAGCGTGGCAAAGGAAAGGTTATTGATCAGCATAATAAACGGCGACGCCGCGCTGAGAGCACCAAGCGCATCCGGGTTGACAAACTGACCTACCATAAGACTGTCGGTAAAATTGTAGATGTAGTTCATCAGATTGGCGAGCAGCATCGTCAGTGCAAACGATGTAATCAGGCGCGTGGGGCTTCCCTTTGTCAAATCTCTTACCATACCATCTTGACCTCCGCGAGTAACAGTATTTTTCAGAGCCTTTCGGTTGAGTACAGTATAAACCAACATTTCCAAAAATGCAATAAACTTTACCGACCTTTCATTGTACTTTTCCGACATTTTTTCAACAAAAAGACGCAAAGACTATTGCTTTTTTCGGCATGTCATGTTATACTATCGGTAACCCGAAAGGAGGATCGCCCCTTGAACATTTTACTTTCCGGAAAATCATCACAACAAACTGCTCACGGTTACCACCACCACAGCACGTGGGAGATCATTTCAAACCTGGAGGGAGAGGGTTATTTAGAGTTTGGCAACCAGATACATGCCTTTGACGACAGCACGATTGTTTGCATTCCCCCCAACGTAGAACACGCAAAGTTTGCCCCCGAGGGCTTTTGCGATATTTGGATCTGGTGCAGCACCTTCCCCTCCCTTGATAGGACAAAACCGACAATTCTGAATGACGACGGTGATCGCAATATCACCAAACTGATTCAGATCCTATACTCGATCCAATACCGCAAGACCGCAAATAAGGAGGCTGTGGCAGAGTCACTTCTGGACTCCATTCAGCAGCTGATCCTCTCCCGATTGGAGCGCGCCAAAAAGGACCCGCGCGTGGAGGAGATCATCAATCAGATCGTACATCACTTTCAGGATGCGTCCTTTTCTCTGGACGATATTCTCTCGCACAACGGCTATTGCTCCGACCACATGCGCCGCCTGTTCCACGAGCAGGTGGGAAAAACGCCGCATCATTATCTTTCCGACCTGCGCATCAAAACCGCCAAAAAGCTGCTTGCCTCCCGTGAGATCTCCAATTACACGGTCAAGGAGATCAGCACCATGGTCGGCTTTAACGACGTCGGATACTTTTCGCGCGTGTTCAAAGCCGCCACAGGGCAATCCCCCGGTCAATACGTGGGAGATCACGTAAAAGGAGAGTGAAAAATGAAAACGGACTACTTGGCACGCCTGCCCCAAAGCAGGTACGCCAAATAGTCCGTTTATTTGTTGGTACGCGATGTCATCGCTTGATAACCGCTTTCCATCTCATTTATTAATCGGCTGCAGGGTAATCGTCTCACGCTCAGGTGCGACATAGGTCTTGGAATTAACCGCTTTGGGATTGCCGTTTTCGTCAAAAATGATTTTGCAATACGCCGTTTCGGTAATGGTGGTACAAAGCGTTTTTACTCAATCCTCAACTCTCTCGCCAAGGATGTTGCGGTATTTTTGATAAAAGCTCTCAAAGTACCCGCCATCGAGCGCCTCGCGGATCTTGCGAGTCAGGTTGTTGTAAAAATAGAGATTGTGCGTTACAGCCAGCGTCATACCCACGGTCTCCTTTGCCTTGAGCAGGTGGCGGATATAAGAACGGCTGTAGTTTTTGCACGCGGTGCACTCACAGCCCGCATCAATCGGACGGTCGTCAAGCGCGTATTTTTCGTTGGTAAGGTTCATTTTGCCGTGCCACGTAAACACGTTTCCGTGACGCGCGTTACGCGTGGGCATAACGCAATCGAAGAAGTCCACGCCGTAGTGAATCGCCTCCAAAATGTTGCAAGGCGTACCTACGCCCATGAGGTAGCGCGGCTTATCCTTGGGCATATGCGGCTCAACGGCATCGATGATGCGGTACATCTCCTCGGTCGCCTCACAAACGGCAAGACCGCCGATTGCGTAGCCCTCGCAGGGTACCTCGGAGATCATCTTCATATGCTCGATGCGGAGATCCTCGTACGTGCCGCCCTGGTTGATGCCAAACAGCATCTGCTCGCGGTTAATGGTATCGGGGAGCGCATTGAGACGATCCATTTCCGCACGGCAACGTATCAGCCAACGGTAGGTACGCTCCATGCTCTGCTTGCAGTACTCATGCGGTGCGGGATTTTCCACGCACTCGTCAAATGCCATAGCAATGGTAGATGCAAGATTAGATTGAATTCGCATACTTTCCTCGGGACCCATAAAAATGCGAGCGCCGTCGAGGTGAGAGCGGAATTCCACACCTTCCTCGGTAATTTTACGCAACTTTGCAAGAGAGAAAACCTGGAATCCGCCACTATCGGTGAGCACGGGTCCTTCCCAATTCATAAACTTGCGCAAGCCGCCCATTTGGCGAATGAGTCCGTCACCCGGACGAACGTGCAGATGGTAGGTGTTGGAGAGCTCGACCTGGCAATCGATCTTGCGTAGCTCCATGGTGTTGATACCGCCCTTGATGGCACCGCAGGTACCAACGTTCATAAACACGGGCGTTTGAATGTCGCCGTGCACGGTGTGCAACACGCCGCGGCGCGCGCGACCGTCGGTTTTGAGAAGTTCGAATTTTTTGATTGACATATTGATCCTTTCCGTATGCAAGAGTTCAGCTTGCAACTAAAAAATGATGGTTTGAAAGACGCCATACACAGTTCAGGTGTACGCGTCTATGGTTGACAAATGAATCAGAACCCCGTTCTGTCAAACTGTTTATCAAGGGTATGGTGCGACATTTCCAATGCGACGGGGCGTCCGTGAGGACAGAAGGTGATGTCGGGAATGGTCATCAGCTTGTCGACGATCCACTTGACGTGCTCGTCGGCGTATTCCCTACCTGCCTTGACAGCAGCCTTGCATGCGGCTTGATAAAGCGCTTTTTCAAAAATGATGTCCCGCGTCAGCTTAACGCTTCCCGTAGCGTCGAGAATGCGGCCTGCCATACTGCCCAGCATATCGGGCACGGCGGCGCTGTCGATCTCCTCGGGAATCGCATCCACCGATACGGTGTTGCGCGCGTAACGGAGTGAGAAGCCGATCTTTTCCAGCTCGTCATGGTACTCCTTGAGTGCTTCGACCTCGCCGCTGGTGAGCATGACGTCGATGGGGAGCATCAGCATTTGCGAAACGATCTCCACCTGCGAAAGTCCTGCCTTGAGCTGCTCAAAGAGAATGCGCTCGTGTGCGGCGTGCTTGTCGATAATCAGCATCTTATCCTCTACCTGTACAATGACGTAGGAGTGGAACACCTCGCCCACGATGCGGTAATACGGCACGACGGGGACTTCGATGGGGGTTGCTTGGGGTTCGGGCGTGGCAGGCTGTGATTCCCTGATCACCTCATGCGGTGTGGGAGCATTCTCTTGCACCGCGGAGGGCACTTCGGCGGCGGTAGTGACCGTCGGGATCTTGCCGCTGTTGTTGACGGGGTCCTTCGGCTCTACGGGAAGCACGGGTGGCTTGGATGCCGCGCGTGAGGGAGCAACGGGCGACGCCGCGCTCTTTGCGGAGGCTTGCGGATAATTGGCGTACATGGTGCGGTATTCCTCGGCAGTCATGCGCGCCTGCGGCTGGGGCTGTGTTCTGCCCTCCAGGTCGTAGGAAAGCTGGCGTGAAGCAAGGCTTTCTCTTTTTCCGTCCTGCACCGGCATGCTCGCCTGCGATACCTTGGGTGCAAACGCGTTCTTTGCGGTACGGTTACTAAAATTCAACTGCATCGAGGGGCGCGTCACGTTGCTTTCCAGCGCGGTGCGCACCGTGTAATAGATCGCCTCGAACACCGCCTTCTCGTTAGAGAACTTGACCTCTAACTTGGCAGGATGGACGTTGACGTCCACACGCGCGGGGTTGATCTGCACGTAGAGCACACAGCACGGGAACTTTTCGGGCGGCATGTACGAGGTGTACGCCTGCTCAAGCGCCGCCATGGCGGTCTTGCTTTTGACAAAGCGCCCGTTGATAAAGAAATTCTGATAATTGCGGTTCGCCTTGAAATTATCGGTTCTGCCGATAAAGCCCGTAATGGTAATGCCCTCGTTGTCGCTGTTGACCTCGATCAGGCGCGAGGCAAACTCCTTGCCAAATACCGCGTAAATCGTGTTTTGCAGGTTGCCGTCCCCTGCGGTTTCCAGCTTCATGTTTCCGTCTACGATCAAACGAAAGGCAATTTGCGGATTGGAGAGCGCGACCTTTTCAACGTTTGCCGTTACCGCCATAGATTCGGTCACGTCCTTTTTGAGGAATTTGCGGCGCGCGGGCACGTTGGCAAACAGATTTTCGACAATGACGGAGGTTCCCGTGGAGCATCCCTGCTCGGTGATGCTGACGATCTCTCCTCCATGTGCCTCCAGCACCGCTCCAAACTGCGCGTCGGCGGTTTTGGAGATGATGCGCACGTCGGACACCGACGCAATGGCGGCAAGCGCTTCGCCGCGAAAGCCCAAGGTCAAAATGCCGTCCAGATCGGCGGCAACCTTAATTTTACTCGTGGCATGGCGGCGAATGGCTACGGGGAGATCCTCGGCTGACATGCCGCAGCCGTTGTCGGTGACGCGCATAAAGGTTACGCCGCCGTTTTGGATCTCAACGGTAATACGATCGGCTCCGGCATCAATGGCATTCTCCATCAGCTCCTTGATCACCGATGCGGGGCGGTCAACCACTTCACCCGCCGCTATTAAGTTGGCTACCGCAAACGGCAGGACGTTGATCTTTCCCATAAAAAATCCTTTCTTTTTCGCGGGAAACTTTTTTGAAAAGTTCCCCTTGGTTACTGCAACCTCTTCTTCAAATCAAACAAGAACGACATGCACTCAAACGGAGAGAGTGTGTTCAGATCAACGGCTTTGAGCTCATTGATGACCTGCTCGTTGGCGACGTCCTCAAAGGAAATGAGGGTGTCATCCTTGACGGTGGGCTTCTTTTTGCCCTTTCCGCCCGTGTCGGCATCGGACACCGCGCGGGAGGTCTCCTCAACGGCGGCAAGCACCTCACGGGCACGCTTGATGACCTCATTTGGCAGTCCCGCAAGCTTGGCAACCTCAATACCGTAGCTATCGTCGGTGGAGCCGCGCACGATCTTGCGTAAGAACGTAATACCGTCGCCTCGCTTTTTAGCGGCAATATTGTAGTTGACAATGCCGTCAAATTCCTCTTCCATCACGGTCAATTCGTGATAGTGGGTAGCAAACAGCGTCTTGGCGCCGATCTTGCGGCTGTTGGTGTATTCTACGATGGCGCGCGCGATGCTCATACCGTCAAAGGTAGAGGTTCCGCGCCCGACCTCATCGTAAATGATCAAACTCTTTCTGGTCGCGTTTTTCAGGATGTATGATACCTCGTTCATCTCCAGCATAAAGGTAGACTGTCCCGAAGCAAGGTCGTCCGATGCTCCTACGCGCGTGAAGACCTTGTCCACCACGCCAATGCTTGCCTCGGAGGCAGGAACAAAGGAGCCGATTTGCGCCATGACGGTGATCAGCGCGACCTGGCGCATATAGGTGGATTTACCTGCCATGTTGGGTCCCGTAATGAGCATCAGGCGGTTTTTGTCGGTATCCAGATGCACGTCGTTGGGAACGAAATAAGTATCTTTAACAAACTGCTCCACCACGGGGTGTCTGCCGTCCTTGATAATGATCTCGTCGCCCTGCGTCACCTCGGGACGGACGTACTTATTTTTGGTAGCCACCACCGCCAAAGAGCGGTAAACGTCAAGCTCGGCAATCAATGCCGCGGTATCCTGGACGCGACGGCTCCGTTCGGCAACAAAGGTGCGAACCTGCTGGAACAATTCATACTCCAATGCCACGGAGCGATCCTTGGCACCGAGGATGGTAGACTCCATATCTTTGAGCTCGGGGGTGATGTAACGCTCACCGTTTGTAAGCGTTTGCTTGCGGATATAGTGATCGGGAACCTGATCCATAAAGGATTTGGAAACCTCAATATAGTAGCCGAACACACGGTTATAACCGATGCGAAGTGTGCGGATGCCTGTCTTTTCACGTTCTTGCTCGGCAATTTTTTCCAACCAGGAGTCGCCGTCATCCATAATCTCGTGCAAAGAGTCAAGCTCCTCGCTGTACCCCTTTGCAATCATTTTGCCCTCACGCACCGTAAAGGGCGGTGCTTCAACAATTGCGGCACCGATCTTTTCGCACACGTCCTCAAGGACGTCCAGCTTTTCGTAAATACCGTGCAAGCCCTCGCTTTTGGTTTTGGAGAGCAACTGCTTGATCTCGGGAAGCACCGAGGCAGAATTGCACACGGCGCGCAGGTCCTTTGCATTGGCGTTTCCGTAAACGATACGGGTGATCAACCTTTCCAGATCCAATACGTGCGACAGCGCCTCGCCAAGCTCCTCGCGCAGCATAAAATCGCCGCAAAGCTCCTCTACCGCACTCTGTCGCCGCTCGATTGCGGATACGTTGAGCAGAGGATGCTCTACCCATTGGCGCAGCATTCGCGCGCCGGCCGCGGTTGCGGTCTTGTCCAGCACCCACAAAAGAGAGCCGCGCCTTTCCTTATTGCGCAGAGATTCCACCAGCTCCAGATTGCGTCGCGAATTGATGTCCATTTCCAAATACTGACCGTCGGTGTAAACGTCAAGGTCACGGATGTAGGAGATATCCCCCTTTTCCGCCTCCTCAATGTAGTTCAGGAGCGCCCCAACGGCACAGATCATGGCGCGATCCTGCAGTTGCTCCTCCTTGACCTGCTCACCAAACTGCAAGGCAACGCGCTCGCGAGCCTCGGCATAGTCAAAGCGGAACTGTTGATTGTCGGTGAGCGCCAGACCGCGGTGATTCTCCAAGAATGCGCCGATCTCGCCCATATTGTTTTTACTCAAATTGACAATGACCTCGCGCGGTGCATACGTTCCGATCTCGGTGCGCAAGCGTGATTCCGGGTTCTCGCCCGAAAAGCTCGTTGCGTGCACCTCACCCGTAGAGGCATCGGCAAAGCATACGCCGCAGGCAATCGACTCCATGCAAACGGCGCACAGGTAGTTGTTGCTCTGCTCGGAAAGTAAGCTGGACTCCAAAAGAGTTCCCGGCGTGATCATGCGGACGACCTCACGGCGCACAAGCCCCTTGGCAAGTGCGGGATCCTCTACCTGCTCGCAAATAGCAACCTTGTAATTCTTTTCGATCAACCGTCCCACGTATCCCTCGTAGGAATGGAACGGAACGCCGCACATGGGCGCGCGCTCCGCTTCTCCGCAATCTCTGCCCGTCAGCGTCAATTCCAATTCACGCGAGGCGATTACGGCGTCGTCAAAAAACATCTCGTAAAAATCCCCAAGACGGTAAAAGACGATATAATCCTTGTACTGATTTTTGATCTCAAAGTATTGCTCCATCATTGGAGTCATGGCAGTATCTCCTTATCCATTCGTTTCGTAGATGCTAATTTTACAATTGCCTGCAGAATTTCACCGTTCAAAGATGAACATCACTGCAATTTGCTTTCGCAGGTTGCTCAGTGGCATCCTCCGCAGGTGCTGCAGTTATGAGTACATCCGGAGGGCTCTTCACCCGTGATCTGCGTCATGATGGTCTGGTTAACGGAGTTCATCAGCTCGTTGACCACTGCCTGCGCGCGATTCAGCTCCTCAAAGGCGGGATGATTTGCGATCAGCTCGTAGAGCTCGTTGATGCGGCGCTGAATGCTTTCGATCAGATCCATATCGCGATCGTCCTGCGTAACAGCCTTTTGCATGGCACGTTGCTGTACGTCGTATTCTACAAGGTAGGTCTGCAGCTCCTTGTTTTCCTCATATGCGTTCTTTGCCTGTTCCAATGCGACAAGGCGCTCGTCCTGTGCAAGCTTTTTACCAAGCTCGGATGCAAGTTCAAAAATTTCCATGATTTTATACCTCTTTTCATTTTTTTACAGTATTAATTTTCTTTTTTTCCGTACAGAGCAAACGCGTCGGCGCGCTCAACGGTCACAAAAACAAATTTTCCAACGTCGGAGGGCGTTCCTTCAAAAAACGCGATCTTGTTGCCATCGGTTCTGCCCGAATACAGCGCATCGTTCCCCTTGCTGACACCGTCACACAACACACGCAACGTCGTACCCACCAAGGCATCATTCTTCTCCTTGCCGATCTCCTTTTGCACGGCAAGCAAACGGTCAAAACGCACGGCAGTCTCCTCCCTTGGCACCTGCTCCCATTCTGCGGCGGGAGTCCCCTTGCGCGGAGAGTAAATAAAGGAGTAAAGCATATCAAAACGCACGCGCTCCAGCATGCGGATCGTATCCTCAAAGTCCTCCTCCGTCTCCCCCGGGAAGCCGACGATGATATCCGACGTAATGGTGACGTCGGGCATACGCTTTCGCATGTAGTCGATGATACCAAGATATTTTTCGGTGTCATAGTGACGGTTCATGGAGGAAAGAATTCGGTCACTGCCCGATTGCATGGGCAGATGGAACTGATGTGCAATATGCTTGGAGGCAGCCATAACGTCAATGAGCTTTCGGCTGGCATCCTTGGGGTGGCTGGTCATAAAGCGGAGAACAAAATCTCCCTCAATTGCATCCAGCTCCGAGAGCAGATCGGCAAAATCGTATGCGCGTCCACCGTCCTTGCCGTAGGAGTTGACGTTCTGTCCCAAAAGCGTAATATCCTTGTAACCCTTTTGGACAAGCTCGCGCACCTCGGCAACGATCTTTTCCTTTTCGCGACTGCGCTCCCGTCCGCGCACGTAAGGCACGATGCAATAGGAGCAAAAGTTGTTGCACCCATACATGACCGATACCCACGCACGATAGTCACTCTCGCGGCGGATGGGAAGATCCTCCACCACAGTGTATTCTGCCTCCTCGGGGCAATAGATGCGCTTGCCAAGGCGACGCTTTTCGCAAAGCAATTGCGGAAAACGGTGTAAAGAAGAAGGACCGAAGACAAAATCTACGTACGGATAGCGGAATTTGACGTCGTTTTGTCGATGCTCCTGCGCCATCATACAGCCGCAAACGGCAATGATGAGCGAGGGCTTTTGTTCTTTTAAATGCTTGTACTGCCCCACAATGGAGAGCGTCTTTTTTTCGGCGTGCTCGCGGATGGCGCAGGTGTTAACGACGATCAGGTCGGCTACGCGCACATCCTGCGTTACGGTGTAGCCCATTGCTTCACAGAGACCTGCAAGCTTTTCGCTGTCTGCTTCGTTTTGCTGACAGCCAAAGGTTTGCACAAAGGCGTAAAGAGATTTCCCTGTGGCAATGCGACAGCTCTCATTCTCTGCGTGCACCTGTGCAATATAGCGCTGTTGCTCCGCCACATCAAGGGGCGGAAGTGGTTTTTTCAGATTCATGCTTGTTTCCTTTATTATTTTAACATAATAACTCTATTATATTATACATTATACCGCCGAATTGTCAAGACGTTTTTTGTAAATTTTTGTTTCGAGGATGCAAAAAAGGCTCCCAACACGACCTACGTCGTGCCGGAAGCCTTAATTTTAAGGGAGAATAAAATCATTAGGATCCAAATATAAATCAAGGGGATCCGTATGCCCGTCATCGGCACGTTGCATTTCAAAATGCACGTGGCGACCACTTGCCTCGATGGCGCACGTACCGCATGCGCCGATCAGGTCACCTTTTTTAACGGTGTCCCCAACCTCAACCTCTGCAAAAGCAAGTGACTTGTAGGAAACCGTAACGCCACCGGGGAGACGTACCGTGACGCAGACGCCCATTTCATCGTCCTCCCAGCACCGTTCCACCGTACCGGAAAAGGCGGCAAACACATCATACTGACCACTCGTTGACGTCAGATCGATTCCCAAGTGATAGCGGTAATCCTGCGTCGTTTCATTCCATACCTGCGTAGTTGTTCCTGAACAATCCTTTTTGAGCTTTGCATCGCGTACCACATCCGAAATTCGGAACGTATATGATACGATGACCGCCTCGGATACCGCAACGCCGCGATTTTCTCCAACGGAGTAATGCACGTACAGCTGATACGTTCCCGGTTCCACGTTTAAAATTTCAGCCGTCGTGCCCTCTGCAACGTAGGTGTGGGCACCGTCTGCGCTGATCAACTCCGCACGATCGATCCTCCACGCATGAGCCGATTCCAATGTGTAGGAGAATATGACTTTCTCCATCGAAACCTTAGAAAAATCAACCTTTAAGGTCGCCGCAGGCGTCGTCGTGATGCTCTGCTTGCTCAATACGTGCCCCGTAAAGCCCTTACCATCCAAAGCATCGTAAAAGGCAACGACCGCAACCTCGTACTCGTAGCCCGAAAGTAAGCCGTCAAAGTGCAGCTCTGTGCCCGACTCCAAGCGCAAAGATTGCTCGGCAACGATCTGCGCACCATCATAGACAATTGCATACACCGTCCCCGCGCAATCCGCAATCAAAGAGAGCGGATCGGTAACGGATGCCGTAAAGCCAATGCCAAACAGATCCTGTGTAACGTCGGTCATTTCCGCCGTGGGTTGCTCCTCGGGACATACACCGACGCGTACGGTGCGCTCACCCTCCATACGGACGTCCTTGATCTCAGTGCCGTCAACGTACTTGATGGCATCAATGGTGTATTCGGTCATTCCGACAATCTCGCCAACGTTGAGCTTCAAAACCAATGTTTCGGAGTCGGAACCTTCCTCAAACATAAAGGACTGATATTTTACACCGTTGAGTGTAAAGGAAAGAATTTCAAACTGCCTGGGATTATCGATATGTACCGAAACGTAAATATCCTCATTAGGATTTGCATAGTACAGGGAGCGGTTTGTCCCCGTTGCTGCAGGATGATCCTTGAGCACCTTGTCTGTTAAGGAAGACCTTGCAAATGAAGGGACGCCAACGGTAGCGGAAAGCGTTTCCGTTTTGATCGAACCGTGGGGCACCATTCCCTTTGCCGTTTGCGTCAGGGGAGAGGTGTTGGAAATGCTCATGCCCTCGTAGACGGGGATCTGCTGTGCATTGATGATGGTCATAACACCGATTACCAACGAGAATACCAAAACGATACATGCGGCGATCTTCCAAACAAACCCAAAAACGCCGGGGGCTTTTTTAATACCCGTCATCAATTCAAAGCGCTTGATGCTCTGTTTTTCGATAATGTCGTCGTCAATGTTGGAAAGAACCTCAAGCTTTGTTTCATCACGTCTGTTCATCTCTCAATTCCCTCCTTCTCCAGGTGTACCTTCAACCCGTGGCGAATGGCGGCAAGCTCCCGCATAACGGTGCTTTCACTCATACGCAACATTTTTGCAATGCTGAGCACGGGATCGGAATAATAATAGCGGCACACAAAAATAAAAAGCTTGCGGTCGGAAAGCGTGTGCAGATATTTATTCAACGCACAGCTGAGCACGTGGATCTGATATTTTTCGTCCTCTCCGCACTCAAAAGCCATGCACTCGTCCAGCTCCTCCAAGGAAACCACCATTTCTGGCGGAATGCGCTTGCTTGCAGTTTGCTTGCGAAATTTCCCAAGAGAGATATTGCGCGTGATTTTGGATAAAAATACCTGAAACGCCGTTGGTCTTTGCGGTGGAATCGCGTTCCATGTACCAAGATAAGTGTCGTTCAAGCACTCCTCCGAATCCTGCTCGTTGCGCAGAATATTGTATGCGATAACGTAAAGATAGCGTCCGTATTTGGCATCTGTGGCGCTGATTGCTTTTTCTTCTCTTTTCCAATAAAGAGCGATAATCTCCTCATCGGAAAGAGCCCCCAAGTTTGAATTCCTGTTCTGGTCGTTCATATTAGCAGTCCTTTCTTTCTGTTGGCAATCCTGATAGACTCCCTCAATATATAAAGTTGCAAAAAAAGCAAAAAGCTGTCATTTTTTTCTGATTTTTTTGAGATCCTCAAAAAAGTGGGGGCACCATGGAAACCAAGAGCGGCAATGCACCGCACTTTGCGCGGCGATGATATACCAAGCCTACGGGAACCCCCAAAGCTCGGCAAGCTCGCTTCGGGGAACCCCTACTGCGGCTTGGATAAACAAAAAGAGAACTTTTGGTAGACAAAAGTTCTGCTTTTGTTGCGAAGAACCGCGCAAACGGTGCGTAAGTGTAGGTAAAAACGCAAAAAAGTGCGTAAGTCAATAAGCAATATTCTCTATTAACTCCACAATATCATGTACAAGCGCCTTGTTCTCGGGGAGTTCATCCAACAGCTCCAAAATTTCTGAAAGTTTTTGAACTGTGTTTTCCGCTGAACAACGTATATTTTTGTATTCTTCTTTCTGCGGCATATTTGTGATATGCTGTTCAATTTCCATTTTCATCATTTCAAGCTCGCCAATCGCAGAATCAATAGCTTCAAAAGATGGCTGTTCATTGGATAAAAGCATCATTTTGATTCTCTTCAGCTCATTCATAATGTAGGTATTCATTGCTTCTCCTTTGCGGTATTGATTGAAGCAATCAATATTCTGCGAATCGTTCCGCATTGATTATACAAATCTTTTGCAATCTCTCGGTCAAGCAATTCAGATTTTACAAACAATTCAAGCCAATATTCCGTTTCATAGCACTCTTTCAGCGCAATTTGAAACTTTGCAACAAAGTCGGCTTTACTATGCGCATAGTTCGCCTCGTGAATATTTGCACCGATGGAGGTAGAGGAACGTTCCAACTGATTTACGAGAAAATAGTGACCTTTTATTTTGTCACACATTTTAATGACTTTAACCGCGGAGTCTATGGATAGGTCACGAAGTTTCGAACCTGCCATAGCAACACCGCCTTTCTGCCGTTATTATATCATAAAATCGGGTGTTTTTCAAGTGAAATATTCGCCTTGCGGCGAATGTGAAATAATTCCCTTGCGGAAATTGTGAAATATTGCTTCCTTCGTCGCAATGTGAAATGAAATTTGCCCACATTCGCGTCAGCGAATATTTCACATTTGCGAAGCAAATATTTCACAGCAAAGCTATTTCACTTGCCCGCAAGGGCAAATTTCGTTGAAAAAAGCACACATTGTCTTG
>JAFTKJ010000080.1 GCA_017453305.1 Clostridia bacterium | reverse complement strand
TTCCTCGGTCGAATCTATCTCATCATCCGTCGTGTCGCACGCGGTCAAGGGCGCGGCGATCAGGGCAGAGGCCAGTAGCAAGGAAAGGATTCTTTTCTTTGTTTCCATCAGCATTTTTTCTCCTTTATGTTTTTATTATTTATGTCAATTTGAGATTGTTGACTCTGTAATTTTATTATAGCATACTCCCACCCTTTTTGCAAGGGGAGAGAAGTTTTTCAAGAAAACTTTTTAACCATGACAGCATTTGTCATAGTTCGGTGATAAACTAAGCGTGTCAGCGGGGAAACCGTTGGCAAAATCATTATTTTAAAATAAAAGGAGATTACAAAAAATTCTCAACGAAAAGTTGGGGGCGGCAGAATTTTTTCTGCCGCCCTGTGCTTTCGCTTTAACCTTGTGCCTCATAACTTTTTAAAAACGTCCAAGTTTTTAAATTAGGTGAAGAATATTTCAAATACCGGTATATTCCGTTGCCGTTCTCAAGGCGAATTCTTCCTCTGACATACAAAACATAAATTCCATCCGAATACTCCATATCAACTATTTCTAAACTTTGTAAAAGTTCATATGTTTCGATTGGGGTTCCCGCTTTAGCAAAAAAATTAAGGTATAATTTGCTCCACGTTTGTCCACCGTCGGATGTAATATACGCGCGCACAGTGTCATCGCCGTAACTCGGGCGAGCCGAAATGATTCCTATATTTTCGGTGAGCATTTTGATGCATCGCACGAATTCTCTATGTGGAAAAGAGGGAGCGTTTTCAAAAGGTTGCTGAATCCATGTATCTCCTCCATCCATCGTTTTAAATATGGCGCCCAGTTCTACGTAGTGTCCGCTTTTAAAAACAAAGGTATAGCTGATTTGATCATCGACATCACAAGTAACAAGTGGATTTTCACAAAGCGGCTCAAAATCAACTGAGACAAATTGGTCGCCAAGCTTGATTTGATATTCATTATTGGAAGTATCAATGTCTTTTGACGGAGTGCTTTCATTATTTGGGCTTTGTTCGGTTGTTCCTTCAACGACTTTACTTGTCGTTTCCTCCGTGGTTTCCTCGGTCGAATCTATCTCATCATCCGTCGTGTCGCACGCGGTCAAGGGCGCGGCGAGCAGGGCAGAGGCCAGTAGCAGGGAAAGGATTCTTTTCTTTGTTTCCATCAGCATTTTTCTCCTTTATGTTTTTATTATTTATGTCAATTTGAGATTGTTGACTCTGTAATTTTATTATAGCATATGCGGCTCTTTTTTGCAAGTATTTATTTCCATTGTTAGGAAGCTTTTTGAAGAGGGTGTGGGAGGAACTTTTTCTCGAAAAAGTTCCTCCCACAAATCTCTTGTTCCTTCACGGTTGCATGTTAATCTTGACAAGAGGCGGAAAAAGAGGTATAATAAGGGAAAGAGAAAAGGAGGCGATAAGATGAAGATTACGGTGATTGGATGTGGGCGCTGGGGCTCGTTGATTACGTGGTATCTTGATCAATTGGGGCACGAAATGACGCTGTACGGGAGAGAAAGCTCTGCGCACATGCAGGCGTTTTTGACAACGCGGAGCAACGGTCTGCTCACGCTCCCCACAAGCGTTACGCTTTCCACCGAGCTTTCCTCGGTCAGGGATGCGGAGATCATCATCATTTCCGTCAACTCCCAGGGCTTGCGCGCGCTGATCGAGCGTGAGCTGGCACCCTTGGGATTGAAAAACAAGATCTTTGTGCTTTGCATGAAGGGCATTGAGATCGAAACGGGCAAGCGCCTCTCCGAGATCGTGGAGGAGGGCATGGACGAGAGCTGTCGCGTGGCGGTATGGCTGGGGCCGGGTCACGTGCAGGAGTTTTATGCAGGCATTCCAAACTGCATGGTCATTGACAGCCGCTCCACGCGCGTGAAAAATCTGTTGGTCGAAGCCTTTTCGGGTGATTTGATCCGCTTTTATTACGGGCAGGATCTGGTAGGAAACGAGATCGGCGCGGCGGCAAAGAACGTCATCGGTATTGCCGCGGGAATGCTCGACGGTATGGAGCTTTCCACCCTCAAGGGTGCCTTGATGAGTCGCGGAACGCGCGAGGTCTCCCGCCTGATCGACGCCATGGGGGGCAATCCCTTCTCGGCGTACGGGCTTTGTCACCTCGGTGACTATGAGGCGACCGTTTTCTCTCCATATTCGCACAACCGCCTGTACGGAGAAAAATTTGTGCGCGGCGAAGCGTACGGCGAGCTTGCCGAGGGCTATTACACCGCGGCTGCATTACATCGCCTGGCACAGGAGCACCACGTGGAGCTTCCCATTTGCGAAACGGTCTATCGCGTTTTGTACGAGGGGCGCGACGTCAAGGAGGCACTTGGCGCGCTCTTCCACCGCAGCTTGAAAAAGGAATTTTAAGAGGGAACATGAAAGGCATTTTTGATACGCACGCGCATTATTTTGACGCGCGATTTGAAAAAGAATTCGAAGGCGGCGCCGATGCGGTGCTTTCCGAGGTGTTTGCCAACGGCGTGGAGCGCATCGTCAACGTGGGCACCAACCTTGCCACCTCACGCGCGGCAATCGCGCAAGCCGCACGCTATGACGGCATGTACGCTGCGGCAGGAATCCATCCCGAGGATTGCCATTTTATCGCCGATCCCGATGCGGCACTTGCGGAGCTGTACGACCTGCTCTCAAATGCCGACGCCCGACAAAAAAGCAAGCTTGTCGCCCTGGGGGAGATCGGCTTGGACTACCATTGGCAGTCCTACGACAACGGAAGGATCCCCATGGATAAGGGGAAGCAAGCATATTTTTTCAATGCGCAAATGTCCATGGCAGGGGAGTTGGGGCTTCCCGTGATCATCCACGACCGCGAGGCACACGGCGACTGCTTTGAAACGGTGCTCAGATATCCGTCGGTGCGCGGCGTATTTCACAGCTACAGCGGCAGTGCCGAAATGGCAACCGAGCTTTGCCGCCGCGGCTGGTTCATCTCCTTTTCGGGCACGCTGACCTTTACCAACGCCGCGCGCGTGCGCGAGGCGGCACGCGCCGTTCCGCGAGAGATGCTGCTGGTGGAGACTGACGCGCCTTATCTTGCGCCTCACCCCATGCGCGGTCGCCCCAATCATTCGGGATACCTGGTGCACACCCTTGGCGTACTTGCCGAAATCTGGGATTGCACCCCCGAAAAAGCCGCCGAAGAGACCTTCCAAAACGCAAAAAAGCTCTTCCAAATGCCATAATATGTGCAAATTGCACAAAAATCGGGCTGAGATTTTTACATCCGCTCGGTGGAAAAGTTGGGAAAGCTACTTGAAAAACATTTTGGAATATTGTATAATAGAAGAAACCCGGTGTTTTTGTTGTCCGGAGAACATACGAAAGGTATCTAAAAAGGTATATTACCATGGCTAAGATTGAAACCAAGAACATTCGAAACATCGCATTGCTCGGTCACGGCGGATCGGGTAAGACCACGCTGGCAGAGGCAATGCTTTATATTACCGGCGAGACCGATCGCTTGGGTAACGTTGGCGCAGGAAATACCGTATGCGACTACGATCCCGAGGAGTCTGCACGTCATATCTCCATTTCCGCATCCCTGGCTCCCATGATGTGGAAGGACGTTAAGATCAATGTCATCGATACCCCCGGTTATCTCGATTTTTCGGGTGAGGTCCTGCAGGCAATGCGCGTTGCCGACAGCGCGGTCATCGTGGTGGATGGCAAGGCAGGCATCGAGGTAGGTACCGAGCTCGCATGGGATTATGCCGATGCGGCAAATCTCCCCAGAGCGTTCTTTATCAATAAATTCGACGACAACGAGGCAAGATTCGGCCGCGTGCTCGACTCCTTGCACGAAACCTTTGGTAAGCACGTCTGCCCTCTGACCATTCCGATGGTCAAGAACGGCGAGGTCGTGGGTGCCATCGACCTGATCGATCAGAGCGCGCACGTCTTTGACGCAAACGGACGCCACAGCGTAGAGATCATTCCCGACGAGTCCATGGAGGCGGTTGAAAAGTACCGCGACATGCTGATGGAAGCAGTTGCCAGCACCGACGAGGAGCTGATGATGAAGTACTTCGAGGGTGAAGAGATCACTCATATGGAAGCCATCAACGCAGTTCACGAGGGTATCATTCACGGTGACATCGTTCCCGTATTCTGCGGCGCGGCAAGCAAGCTGTGGGGCGTTTGGACCATGCTGGATAAGATCGGCGAGTCCTTCCCGCGTCACACCGCAAAGAAGGAAGAGGTTCTGGCAGACGGCGAGGCTATGGAGATCAATCCCGACGGCGAGCCCGCACTCTTCGTATTCAAAACGGTTGCCGATCCGTTCGTTGGTAAGATGTCCTTCTTCAAGGTTATGAACGGTACGGTCAAGAGAGATATGCTCATGACCAACAACACCACGGGCGACAACGAAAAGCTGGCGCACATCTACGTGGTCAAGGGCAAGAAGCAGACCGAGGTCGACGAGCTCGCCTGCGGTGATATCGGTATGGTTGCCAAGCTCAACAACACCAACACCAACGACACCCTGACCTGGAACAAGAAGTTTGCATACTCCACCATCGAGTATCCCACCCCTTACCTTGTAAAGGTAATGATCCCCGTTTCCAAGGGCGACGAGGGCAAGATCTCGCAGAGCATTGCAAAGATGGTAGAAGAGGACTACACCATCAAGTTTGAAAACGACGCCGAGACCAAGCAGCTCCTCATCTACGGCTTGGGCGACATGCATCTGTCGGTTCTCGCAGCAAGACTCAAGACCCGTTTCGGACTCAACGTCCGTTTCGATA
Organism: Clostridia bacterium; assembly: GCA_017453305.1. Taxonomy (GTDB): domain Bacteria; phylum Bacillota; class Clostridia; order Oscillospirales; family CAG-272; genus UMGS1865. The sequence continues at coordinate 17,514 of JAFTKJ010000080.1, read as the reverse complement.
CTCCCACCGTTGCTTACCGCGAAAAGATCACCAAGTCGGTTGACGTCGAAGGCAAGCACAAGAAGCAGAACGGCGGCTCCGGTCAGTACGGTCACGTTAAGATGAAGTTCGCTCCCGCCGAGGACGAGGGACTCACCTTTACCGTATCCGTTGTTGGCGGTACCGTTCCGAAGAACTTCTATCCCGCAGTAGAAAAGGGCGTTCAGGACTCCATGGCCAAGGGCGCGTACGGCTTCCCGATGACGCATCTGGCAGCAGATCTGTACGACGGCTCCTACCACGCAGTTGACTCTGACGAGCTTTCCTTCAAGACCGCAGCTTCTCTGGCGTACAAGAAGGCGCTGGAAATGGCAGGTCCCGTGCTCCTCGAGCCTGTGGGCGACCTCAACATCACCGTTCCCGAATCCTTGGTTGGTGACGTTATGGGGGATTTGAACAAGCGTCGCGGAAGCGTAATGGGTATGGAAGCAACCGCCTCCAAGAAGGGCTATACCACCGTCCAGGCAATTGCGCCCAAGGCAGAGCTGATGGATTATCCCATTACCCTGCGCGCAATGACCCAGGGTCGCGGCTCCTTCGAGTTCAAGGTGACCGGCTACGACGTTGTTCCCGCAAACATCACGGCAAAGGTCGTTGCCGACAACAAGGCTGAATAATTTTGATTACCGTGTGGGAAAAGACGTCTCTGTCTTTTCCCACATTTTTTATCCGCAAGTTTCTTGCAGAACAGGAAAGGAGCTTATGAAAAAACAACATCCAAAAGCGTTGCGCCGAAAAAAAGTGATCGGTACGGTCGTCTGCGGCATTGTGTGGCTTGCGGCGTCGGTGCTGGCAGTTCTTGCGCTGTGGTACGACAACACCTTTGATATGAGCTTTGCCGAGCTGCTTTACACCATCATGGCGCCGCTGGGCGGAACGGGGGAGAGCACCGTCAGCAACATCATTTCCTCTTGCCTTCCCACGGTCATCGTGCTCGGTGCCTCGTATTTGTTATTTGTTATTGCCCTTTGGGCAGACACCCGTGCCTGCCGCATCCTGCGCAGGGCAGGGGCACTTTTCTGTGCACTCGCACTGGTCGCATCTTCCGCTTACGCCGCGCATGCCTTCCGTATCGTCGAGTATATCCGCCTGAGCAACGGGGAAACGCTGATCTACGACGAGCACTACGTTGACCCCGACGAGGTAGAGATCGTCGACCGCGACGGTGAAGCACGCAATTTGATCTACATCTATCTGGAGAGCATGGAGACCACCTACGCATCGGTTGCCGACGGCGGTGAGCAGGCAGAAAACAACTATATGCCAAATCTGACCTCTCTTGCAGACGAGCACGTGTCCTTCTCGGAGGACGAGGGCTTGGGCGGCTTTCACAGCGTGATGGGCACGGGCTGGACCATGGGGGCTTTGATGGCGTCCACGTCGGGTGTGCCGTTCTCGCTTTCGGTATTTGGTGAGCAATCGCACAACTCGTTAGGGGATGACGGCAACTTTGTCAACGGCTTGACCGCGCTTGGCGACGTGCTGGAGGAAAAGGGCTACGCGCAGGAGTTTTTGTGCGGCTCGGACATTTCCTTTGCAGGGCGTGACGCCTATTTCGAGCAGCACGGAAATTACGAGCTCTTCGATTACTACACCGCCATCGAGGAGGGCTACATCGCTCAGGACTACAAGGTTTGGTGGGGGTATGAGGATAAGATCCTTTACGAGATCGCCAAGGACGAGCTGACCGAGCTTGCCGCAGGCGACAAGCCCTTTAATTTTACCATGTTGACGGTGGACGCGCACCACGTGGGCGGCTACAAATGCACGCGTTGCGGCGAGGCGTATGATACCAAGCTGAAAAACGTGATCTCCTGTGCCGACGCGCAGGTGGCGGAATTCCTTGCCTGGTGCATGGAGCAGGAGTTTTACGAGAACACCACCATCGTCATCACGGGAGACCATCCGCGCATGGATACCCAGCTTGTCAAGGAGACCGACTTTTATGACCGCACGGTCTACAATTGCTTCATCAATGCCGAGGGGAACACGCCCACACCCGACGAGAACGGCCGCGTGTTTACCACCATGGATCTTTTTCCCACCGTTCTTGCGGCAATGGGCTACGAGATCGAGGGCGAGCGTCTCGGACTTGGCACCAACCTCTTTTCCACCGTTCCCACCCTTGCCGAAGCGTACGGCTACGATTGGCTGGAGGAGGAGCTGAGCAAATACTCGCTCTATTACAAAACGCAATTCGTTTACTAAGCGCCACGCGGCGAGGGATGGAGGAAGGCATTTTGCTTCCTTTTTGCAAAATAATTTGAAAAAAAGCAAAGAAAATGCAAAAAAGCTCTTGCAATTCGTCGCATCTTGTGATATAATATGTCCGTATGCCGCCCAAGCGGCGGAATGATGTCAAAGAACATCAAAATTAAGAAAAGAGGTACAAACCAATGAAAGACGGAATCCATCCGAATTACGAGACCTGCATCATCAGATGCGCATGCGGCGAAACTGTAGAGACCAAGTCCACCAAGGGCGGCGAGATCAAGGTTGAAATTTGCTCCAAGTGCCACCCCTTCTTCACCGGTAAGCAGAAGTTTGTTGACGCCGGCGGACGTGTGGATAAGTTCAAGAAGAGAATCGCTTCTTTCCAGAAGTAATCTGCAAGGGTCGGTTCTGTGGTAAAAGGGCAGGCTGCGTGTCAGCTTGCCCGTTTTTCTTTCATAGTTAAATGACATTTTTCGGCTTTGATAGCGTAAAAGTAACATTCCCCATGGTACAACCCTTCCTGTGTGGCTATGCCACACCTTCCTCCCCTTGCACAGGGGAGGCTGCCGATGCGGCACTTTCAATTGTAGATTTTTTATTTTGCTTTTTATCACGGAAAGTATATTAAAGTTTGTTCCGCCCAAAGCGTGGAGCTTAGTAAGCCTCCCCTGTGCAAGGGGAGGAAAGCGCGGCTTGACGCGCAGGAAGGGTTGTGCCATAAGGAAAGTTACCTTCCATTGCGTGGGGGGCTCACCTGTGCAGAAGGTTTGCGGCTGAAATTTGATCAATGATGGAGAGCGTATGGAAAATAAGCATAATCCAAAACTTGTTCACGTTGCAAATATGTTGCGCAAAAGCATGACGAGGGAAGAAAAACATCTTTGGTATGATTTTTTGCACACCTATCCCACTCGCTTTTACAGACAAAAGGTTCTTGGAAAATATATTGTGGACTTTTATTGCGCTAAGGCGAAGTTGGTGATTGAGCTTGATGGATTGGGGCATTGTTTGGAAGAGACAAAAGAGTACGATCGACAAAGAACCGAATACCTTCAAAAATACGATATTCGGGTAATTCGAATACCGAATATGGAAATTCATAATAATTTTCAAGGCGTGTGTGATTATATCGATCATACTGTCAAAGAAGCTTTATTTCAAAAGCAATAACTGGCATCAATGATGCACGGAGGTCGTTTTTTATGGAATACGAGGCGATACGCGCGCTTTTGGTCGGCGTTTGCACCGATGATCGCGCCGCCGACGAATTGGAAAAAAGCCTTTGCGAGCTGGAGCGCCTGCTGGATACGGCAGGCGGCGTTTGCTTTGCAAAGGTCGTTCAAAATATGGATAAGCCCAATCCGCGCACCCTCATAGGCTCGGGCAAGGTCGCCGAGGTCGCACAGCTTTGCTCCCTCAACGGCATCGAGCTCGTCGTTTTCGACGAGGAGCTTTCCCCCTCGCAGATCCGAAACCTGGAGGAGGAATTGGGAGAGGACGTGCGCGTCATTGACCGCTCTATGCTGATCCTGGATATTTTTGCGCTCCACGCGGTCAGCCGAGAGGGAAAGCTGCAGGTTGAATTGGCACAGCTCAAATACACCGCGCCCAGACTGACGGGACACGGTGTGGAAATGTCGCGCCTTGGCGGCGGAATCGGTACGCGAGGCCCCGGGGAGAGCAAGCTGGAGACCGACCGCCGTCACATGCACCGCCGCGTGACCGCGCTGGAGGAGGAGCTTCGTGCGCTGGAGAACAACCGCTTGACCATGCGCGCCGCGCGTGACCGCAGCGGCATTCCGAAGATCGCGATCGTCGGCTACACCAACGCGGGCAAATCCACGCTTCTCAACCGACTGACCGACGCAGGCATTCTTGCCGAGGATAAGCTGTTTGCCACGCTGGATCCCACCACGCGCAAATTTGAGCTTCCAAGCGGCGAGAGCGTGCTTTTGACCGATACGGTCGGCTTTATCCGTAAGCTGCCGCACCATCTTATCCACGCGTTCAAGTCCACCCTGGACGAGGCGGTCTATGCCGACGCCCTGATGATCGTGCTGGACGTTTCCGACGAGGAATACCGCGAGCAATTGCAGGTGACCGAGGAGCTTTTGGAAGAGCTTGGAGCGGCGGGCAAGCCCACGCTCTACGTGCTGAACAAATGCGACCTTGGTGTGGCGCAGTTTTTTAAGGTCGGCTCAGCCGCCGAGCACACGCATACGGTATCGGTCTCTGCCAAAACGGGGCAGGGGATCGACCTTTTGCTGGACGAGCTGCAGGCGATTTTACACGAGGGCAAGCGCCGCGTGGTCTTTCACATTCCCAACAGCCGCGCAGGAGCGTTGAACACGCTCTATCAGAACGCGACGGTCGAGGACGTGGAATACGGCGCCGAGGAGATGGTCGTGACTGCGGTGGTAGATGCAAAAACGCACGGCATGCTGCGCGCTTTTGACCCCACGTGGCACGAAAAAGAGGAAGAATAATCATTTTTTGTAAGTTGAAGCGAAGGAGAAGCTATGGCAGAATCGGTATTGCATACCACGCTGGAGCACGAGGGCGAGGCGGAGTTCGTCGAAAAAAAGTCGGTGTTCATCGGTCACGCTTGCCCCGTTGCAAATGAAGAGGAAGCGCTGGCGTACGTCAAAAAACAAAAAAGCGCCTATGCCGACGCGCGGCACAACGTGTGGGCGTATCTGCAAAAGGGCGAGATCGTGGCGCGCTATTCCGACGACGGCGAGCCGCAGGGAACGGCAGGCGTTCCCGTGTTGGATACCATCCGCAAAAGCGGCGTCAGCGATGCCGTGGTGGTTGTGACGCGCTATTTCGGTGGCATTCTTTTGGGCGCCGGAGGACTTGTGCGCGCCTATTCCCACACCGCAAAATTGGCTCTTGAGGCGGCGCATATCATCACCTACGAGCAGTACACCGAGCTGGAGCTGGTCTGCTCCTACTCCGACTATCAGCGCTATCTTGCCGAGCTTCCGCGCTTTGGCGCCATCACCGACGATACGCAATTTTCCGACCGCGTCACGCTCTTGTTCTCGGTGAAGGACACCGTCGTCGAGGACGTTCTTGCGCGCGTGCGCGAGATCAGCAACGGCTCTGCCGTGCCCACCGTGCGCGGAAAACGCTTCGATTACCGATAAAAGTACAAAAAAATATAAAAAATTCTTGAAAAATCAAAAGAAAAAAAGTATATTTGCTTTTTTTGGCGTATCTTAATAAGTAGAAAATGATGAACGGAGGTTTATTGATATGCAGAATACCTGCTCGCTGTTTTTGGAAAGAGAAAAAGAGACGCTCTCACCATATGCCTTTTTGACCTCCGAGACACGCGGAAGGGACGAGGCGTACGTTCCGTGTGACATTCGCACCGAGTTTCAGCGTGACCGCGACCGCATCACGCATTGCCAATCCTTCCGCCGCCTGATGCACAAAACGCAGGTCTTTCTCGCACCTGCGGGCGACCACTATCGCACCAGACTGACGCACACGCTGGAGGTCACGCAGATCGCACGTATCATCGCACGCGCTCTGCGCCTGAACGAGGACCTGACCGAGGCGGCGGCGTTGGGGCATGACCTGGGGCACACCCCCTTTGGACATTCGGGCGAGGACGCCATGCAGGAGCTGTTCTCCAAGGACTTTACCCACTACAAGCAGAGCCTGCGCGTGGTGGAAAAGCTGGAACGCAACGGCAAGGGCTTGAATTTGACCTGGGAGGTGCGCGACGCCATCGTCAATCACACGGGCAAGTGCATGGCTTCCACCCTGGAGGGGGTCATCGTCAAGTTTGCCGACCGCATTGCCTACATCAATCACGATATCGACGACGCCTGCCGCGCGGGCATCCTTTCGGTAGAGGATATCCCAAAGGATCTGCGCGAGGTGTTGGGGGAAACGCACAGCCGTCGCATCAACACCATGGTCAGCTCCGTCATCCGCGCCAGCACCGATGCTCCCGCTATTGCCATGGAGCCCGAGGTCTGGGACGCGACCGACCGTTTGCGCGGCTTTCTTTACGCAAACGTCTATACCAATTCCATTGCAAAAGGGGAGGAGAGCCGCGCCAAGCAAATGCTGGCATTCCTCTTTGAATATTACGTCAAGCACCCCGAGCAGATGCCCGAGCTTTACCGCCGCGGCTGTGAGGAGGAGGGCGTTGCGCGCTGCGTCTGCGACTTTGTTTCGGGCATGACCGACCGCTACGCCATCGAGTCCTTCCAAAAGCTCTTTATTCCACACGTGTGGAGTCATTGAGTGGAGGTGCCGATGAGATTTTCCGATAACTTTATCCAGGAGGTCGTGGATCGCACCGATATCGAGGAGCTGATCGGACGTTACGTTCCGCTCAAGCGCACGGGTGCAAATCTGCTGGGGCGTTGTCCCTTCCACAGCGAAAAAACGCCCTCCTTTACCGTCACCCCCGCCAAAAAGATGTTCTACTGCTTCGGCTGTCAGGCGGGTGGCTCTGCCATCACCTTTGTGCAACGGGCAGAGAACATGGATTTTGCCGAGGCGATCGAGTTCCTTGCCAACCGCGCAGGGCTTCCGCTTCCCAAGGAGAGCGGTGTGCCGCAGGAGTCGGGTGTGTCCCGTAAGCGCGTACTGGAAATGAACCTCGAGGCGGCAAAATTTTTCCGTGCGTGCCTGTTCGATCCCGCCATCGGCGGCGTGGGAATGGATTATTTCCGCCGTCAGCGCCGCTTGAGCGAGGCAACCGTCAAGCACTTTGGCTTGGGGTACGCGCCCAACGATTTTGGCGCATTGCGCGACCATATGCGCAAAAAAGGGTATAGCGACGACGAGCTCGTTGCCGCGTATTTGTGTGCACGCAGTCAAAAAGGCAAAGGCGTGTACGATATTTTCCGCAATCGCGTCATGTTTCCCATCATCGATACCTCGGGTAACGTGGTGGCGTTCGGCGGACGCGTGATGGACGATTCCAAGCCGAAATACCTCAACACGTCCGACACCCCGGCGTTCAAAAAGAGCAGGCACCTCTTTGCGCTCAACTTTGCAAAGAACTGCTGTGCCGAAAAAATGATCCTCTGCGAGGGATACATGGACGTCATTGCTCTGCACGCCGCAGGCTTTGAGTATGCGGTGGCAACGCTGGGTACGGCGATCACCGCCGAGCACGCACGCATCTTTTCCAAATACACGCAAAAGGTCATCATCTCCTACGACGCCGACGAGGCAGGGCAAAACGCCGCAAACAAGGCAATGCGCATGCTTGGCGAGGTGGGAATGGACGTGCGCGTCCTCAAATTGGAGGGCGCCAAGGACCCCGACGAGTTCATTCAAAAATTCGGAGCCGACCGCTTCCGCCGCACCCTGGAGCAGAGCCGTACGGGCTTTGAATACAAGGCAGGGCGTATTCTTTCGCGCTATGACCTGAGCGACGGCGCGCAAAAGATCCGCGCGTCGGGTGAGCTTTGCGCCGTGATCGCGGAGTATCATTCCCCCGTGGAGCGAGAGGTCTACCTTTCCTATGCCGCGTCCAAGCTGGAGCTCCCGAACGACGTTTTGCGCAATACGGTGGAGCAGATCCGCCGCAAAAGGCGAAGTGAGCAAGCCGCACGCGAACGGCAGGAGGCGCAGGCAACCGTCAAGAATTTCGGTGACCGCATCAATCCCGATGCCGCAAAGGATCCAAAAGCCGCGGCGGCAGAGGAGGCGGTGATCGGTCTGCTTCTGATGTTCGAGGAGTACCGCAATGCCGTGGAAAAGGGCGAGATCCCCTTAAGTGAGGCGGATTTTGTCACCGAGTTTCACCGCCGCGTGTTTGTGTCGATCATGCGACGGCACGCAAGCGAGAGCGGTCTGCACTTTGAATTGATGGGCGAGGAGTTCGATCCCGATGAGATGGGGCGCATCCAAAAAATGGAGGTCACGCGCCGTCAGCTCTCGCAAAACGGACCGGAGATCTTTCGCTCCGCAGTTGCGGTCCTGCGCGGCATCCGCCAGGATCGGCAGGTATCGGATATGGACCTGAACACGCGCCTGGCGTATCTGCGTGAGAAAAAAATGAAAAAAAATGAAACTACATAAAAGGAAGGCTGAAAACATGAAGGATGTTGAAGTAAAAGAAGCTCTGTTCAATGAGGAAGAGAAGGAAACCGAACAAACGGGCACCAAAAAGGTGGACGTCAATCTTCTGATCGAAAAGGGCAAAAAGGGAAAGCTCTCCGCCTCCGACCTTGACGAGGCGCTGGAGGAGATGGATTTTGACGCGGAGAGCCTGGATAAGCTCTACGAAACGCTGGAGGATAACGGCATCTCCTTTGGCAGCGATATTTCCAGCGAGGAAATGAGCGCCATTGAGAGCGAGGTCGAGGCATTCAGTGCCGCCGAGAACATGGAGCGCATTCTGGAGCAGGAGGGGCTTGCCATTGACGACCCCGTCCGTCTGTATCTGAAGGAGATCGGACGCGTGCCGCTGTTGACCTCCGAGCGCGAAAAGGCGCTTGCCGAGCGCATGATGGCGGGTGACGAGGACGCAAAGATCGAGCTGGTAGAGGCAAACCTGCGTCTGGTCGTCAGCATTGCAAAAAGATACGTCGGTCGCGGCATGTTCTTCCTGGATCTGATCCAGGAGGGTAACATGGGCTTGATGAAGGCGGTGGATAAGTTCGACTACACCAAGGGCTACAAGTTCTCCACTTACGCAACCTGGTGGATCCGCCAGGCGATCACGCGCGCCATTGCCGACCAGGCAAGAACCATCCGTATCCCCGTCCACATGGTGGAAACCATCCACAAGGTCTCCCGTATTTCCCGTCAGCTCTTGCAGGAGAACGGACGCGAGCCCACTGCCGACGAGATCGGTGAGCGCATTTCCATGAGCCCCGAAAAGGTACGCGAGATCATGAAGATCGCGCAGGACCCCGTCTCCCTCGAGACTCCCATCGGCGAGGAGGAGGATAGCCACCTTGGCGACTTCATCCCCGACGACGATACCCCCTCTCCCGCAGAGGCGACCTCCACCAATATTTTGCGCGAGGAGCTGGAGCGTCAGCTTCACACCCTGACCCCCCGTGAGGAGCACGTCATCAAGCTGCGCTTCGGTCTTTACGACGGAAGAACCCGTACGCTTGAGGAGGTAGGCAAGGAATTTGATATTACCAGAGAGCGTATCCGCCAGATCGAGGCAAAGGCGCTCCGCAAGCTCCGCCATCCCAGCCGTGCAAGACACCTCAAGGGCTTTATGGAATAATTTTTGCTTTGGTCTAATGTCACAAAAAACAAGGCTTGTAATTGTGCATGGTGCTGTACCGTATGGGCAACATGCTACAAACGACGTGCCGGAATTTGTGCATTGTGACGGCAAAATGTGAACTGCAAGTGACCGAAAGCCCAAAAGCGACGCTTGTTGACCGTTTGGTCACAAAAAATTCACTTGACATATTCCAAAAAAAGGTGTAAAATATAATAGTATAAATGTATTGCTGTGCCCACGCGCATGCGCGGGTGGCAGACAAACTTTTAGGGAGGAACCAAAACATGAAAAAGAGACTGACCGCTTTATTCCTTTGTCTGGTCATGATGCTCTCCGTTTTCCTGGCGAGCTGCGCCGATCAAACGACCGGTGAAGCGATAGAAGAACTGGAGAATGCAAAGGCCGCGAATACGCTCACACTCTCTATGTGGATCGTATCCGAAAAGCCCGTTGACCCCGACATCGAAAAGGACGTCACCAAGGCGCTCAACGCGATGACCGAGGCAAAGTACAAGACTCGCTTGGATATCACCTATCTGAGTGCAGAGGAATATTACGCAAAGCTGACCGATGCCATTGCCGCTTTCCAAAAGACGCAGGCTGAGGAAGATGCAAAGAAGCCCGATAAGACCGAGACCACCGGCAAGGACGAGGAGGAAGAGGGCACTACCGGCGTTGAATTCGTCACCGACGAAAACGGTATGTACCGCGACAGCTACCCCACGCTCCTGAAGAATCAGGTTGACATCATCTATATCGGTGACCTGGAGGACAAGGACGGCAAGCTTTTGATGTCCGGCCGCGAAATGTACACCTCTTTGCTGAACAAGGGTTGGCTTGCAGCTCTGGACGAGTCCATCAAGGGTTCTTCCAAAAAGCTCCAGGAGTACGTATCTCCCACGCTGCTCTCCGCAGTCAAGGATAAGGGCGTTACCTACGCAATCCCCAACAACAACGTCATTGGCGAGTACACCTACATGTGCCTGAACAAGAAGCTCATGGACCGCTATTCCATGCAGGGCTTCTTCACCAGAAACGCCATCGACGGCTTCTTTAACGAGTACGTGTTCCAGTATTTGAACATGGTATCCACCAACGAGACCGGCTCCCTCATCCCCGTAGACGCAACCTACGACGAGTGCCTGGCTCTGCTGGCTTACTATTGGAACATCGATCCCGCAGATTACTCCATCGATAGCGACGAGTTCTCCATTTTCGGTACTCTCACCGCGGGCACCAACCCCAACAGAGGCGAAAATGCAGTTACCGTTGACAGCTTGTTCGCAAACGAGGAATTTGTTGAAAACTTCCTCAAGCTCAACAAGTACCGCTTCGATTACCCCGAGTTCTTCAGATCCGAGGCAAATGCCGATAAGGTATACGACGACTGCGCGATCAAGTTCATGAAGGGCGACCTTTCCGTTCTTACCATTCAGAACGATTCTTACTACTACTACGACGAGGACGGCACCTGCTACTACGTTGTTCCCGTTGTATATCCCACCGCAAGTGATTCCGATATCTACAGCGATATGTTTGCCGTTTCCTCCACCACCGAGGACGTCGACCGCGCAATGGAGATCATCACCTACATCAACACCAACAAAGAGTTCCGCAACATTCTCCAGTACGGAGTAAAGGATCAGCACTACACCATCGAGAACGGCACCGTTACCATCCTCAAGGATAAGAAGGGTAACAGCTACGAGATGGATATCTACGCTACGGGTAACGCGTTCCTCGCTTATCCCACTCCCACCATGCACGAAAGCATCTGGGAGAACGGTAAGACCCAGAACCGTCAGTCCCTGGTAGCTCCTCTGCTGGGCTTTGATCTTGGCGGCTATGCGGCTACCATGAGCCAGTTTGGCGTAACTCCCGAGTTTGAGTTTGACAGAGATTACACCACCACCTACCGCTACGGCTTTACCAAGGAGCTGCTTTCCACCGATGCAACCCTGAAGGAGTGGATCGAGGCATGCGACGCAAGCGGTGAAAAGGGCGTATTCATTTTTGAAACCAAGGAAAAGAAGAGCAACGACCACATCAGCGTTCTCTACGTCTACAACAACAAGGGCGAATACGACCTGAGCATTGAGGTAGAAGAGGCTGAAAAGGAAGGCTCCTCCGCATTTGCCCGCAACAACACCTACGTGTTCACCGAAAAGGCAGAGGGTACCTCCAAGGGCTTGGGCTACACCCTGGCAATCGTCAACGATTTCTGCCCCGTAAAGAACGAGGGTAGCAACTTTGCAAAGATTGGTGACAAGGCAGAAAAGATCACCGTAAAGAAGCTTGCAAAGGCTTATAGCTTCGACGTTTACAACACCGATGCTTACAAGCTCAACGTTTACGGCGACCTCTCCGTTGCACACTTCTATGAAAACAAGGAGCTCTACAATCAGCTCATGGTTTGGAAGGGCAACACCAAGCTGGTGGACGAGGAGACCTTCGTTTACACCTGGGTCGACAGCGCATCCAGCGAGACCAAGAACACCCACCACTTCATCGTTTACCGCAACAACGTGTTCCAGGCAACCGATTACGACGTTGTTCCTCTGTTCAACGGCACCAACCTCGAGCTTGAGATCCGTTGCACCAAGTATACGGATCAGATGCCTCCTGCAAACAAGAGCTACAGAATTTGCTACCTGACCGTTGAGACCGATAAGAACACCACTGTTTCTTACACCTCGATCCTCAACGGAGCAAAGGACGGCTCCAAGATCACCGAGACCAAGGCTGAGACCGTACACGATTTCAAGGTTTACGGTATGCTCAACACCGAGCTGATCAAGTACATGGACGTTCTCAACACCGAGATCAAGGCTGTTTTGGATGCATGCACCACCTATGCGGATATGGAAGCCACCGTAAAGGGACTTTCCGTTCTGCTCAACTCTCAGTTCCAGCCGACCTCCGTTTCCGCTCTTGGAAACTGCCCTGCACTTAAGTCCTACGTCTCCTCCACCGATGGCATCATCGCAGGTGACTTGACCAAGCTCTTCTACCAGGTTCGTCACATCACCAACTATGAGACGATGAATAAGGTTACCGGCTTGAGCGAGGATCTTACAGACGCAAAGGAAACTCGCGTATACTTCTACTCTCCTTACGGCGTATATTATCAGTGGATGACCAAGTTCTCTTACTTGCCCGCTGATATGCAGAAGTAATCAAACAAATATAATCTAAAGGATGTCCCGACCGCAAATGCGGTCGGGACGTTTTTGCTTCTATGAGATCAAAAAAGGCGTCCCAAACATGCGTTTGAGACGCCCTTTGTTGCAAAAAGTTCAAAGAGAAATGATACGCTCGCAAAGCTCACGGTAAGAGATGCCTGCCGCTGCCGCCGCTTGCGGAAGCAGACTGGTCGGCGTCATACCGGGCAGAGTGTTGGCTTCCAGGCACCAAAGCGCTCCTGCAGGGTCAAGGATATAGTCAAAGCGTGCGTAGCCGCGCAGACGGAGCGCTTCAAATCCGCAAACCGTCATTTGGGAAGCGTCGCGCGCCACCTCGTCGGGGACTTGTGCGGGGCAGACCTCCTCGGTGCAGCCCTGGTACTTGTTTTTGTAGTCGTAAAAGCCCTCGTGCGGAATGATCTCCACCAGGGGCAGAGCCTTGCCGTCAAGAATGCCGACGGTCAATTCGCGACCTTCGATCTTTTCCTCCGCCAGAATGCGATCCCCCCACGGGGCGGCGGCGCGCAGAGCATCCGTCAGCTCCTCGCGCGTTTCCACCATCGAAACGCCCACGCTGGAGCCACAGCTGCAGGGCTTGATGACGCAGGGGAGCCCGATGCGCTCCAGGATCGTTGCCTCGGTGCTTTTGTCGTTGGGGTCGAGGTAGACCCAATCGGGGGTGCGCACGCCTGCGGCGCGCAAAAGACGCTTGGAGAGGTCCTTATCCATGGCGAGCAGGGAGCCGATGTAGCCCGATCCCGTGTAGCGGATGCCGTAATTATCCAGGGTGGCTTGCAGCTGCCCGTTTTCGCCCATTGCGCCGTGCAGTGCCAAAAAGACGCGATCCGCCATGCGGCAAAGGGGCAGGACGTTCTGCCCGATCAGGGCGTCGCCATTTCCGCTTTCCGCCTTCAGGGCTTCCAGATCGGGAACGCATTCTCCCACACGGTAGGGTGGGGTGACGGTGGAGGAAAAGAGGGCGTCGGGGTCCTCGGGGAGCTCCTTTATGCCCAGGTAAACGTCCAGGAGCAGGACGCGGTGTCCGTTTTCGATCAACGCATTGGCGATCAGACTGCCCGAGGTGAGCGAAACGTCGCGCTCGGGAGAATAGCCGCCTGCTAAAACAACGATTTTCAAATTGATGCAGTCCTTTCGTAAGGGGAATTTTGGGAGAGATATACCACGCGGTCACAGCCGCCCAGGTCGCGCAAAACGCGCGTGTGCGCAAAGCCGTACTGCTTGGCAAGAGAGAGGAGAGATGCGGCTTGATCGTAGCCGATCTCAAAGAGGAAAAAGCCGTCCTTTTTTAAGAGGTTCGTGTGGCTTTGCAGAATGGAGCGGTAGAACACCAGCCCGTCCTCGCCACCGTCCAGGGCGGCTTGCGGCTCGGCGTGTACCTCGGGGGAAAGAGAGTCGAGCACGCCCGTTTCAATATACGGGGGATTGCTCAAAATGGCGTCAAAGGGCGCAAATGGGGCAACGGCAGGCGTCGGGGAGAGTACGTCGGCGCACAAGAGCTCCAGGCGCTCTGCAACCCCGTTCCGTTTGGCGTTTTGTGCCGCCAAGGCAAGCGTTGCGGGGAATTTATCCAACGCCACTGCGCGCGTGTCGGGACGCTCTGCCAGCGTGGAAACGGCAATACAGCCGCTCCCCGTACAAAGGTCTGCAAAGCGCGCACCGCGCGGCAGGTGCTTGGTGGCGCATTCCACAAGAATTTCGGTATCCGAGCGGGGGATCAGGCAATCGGGCGAGACGGTGTAGGTCTGCCGATAAAAATCCCACTCGCCGATCAGATATTGAAGCGGTTCGCGCGCACATCGGCGCGCCAGCGCGTCGGAAAGGGCAGGGGAGGTGTGATCGCGTTCGGGGTCTTGGCGGAGAGCGAGTGCGTCCACGCGGCAAAAATGCTTCAAAAGGCACGCCGCATCCCACTCGGGGGTATCAACGCCCGCACGCCGCAACGCGTCGCACATTTCACGGTAGGTCACGTTTTTTTCTCCTCCTTTTTTCAATACTCCTATATCTTACCATATTTCTTGAAAAAAAGAAAGGGATTTTGAAAAAAAACGAATTTTTTTTTGCAGAACCTCTTGATTTTTTTGAAAAATGTGGTATACTGTTAATAGTATATGTGTAACTGTGGCCATTGTGCCGCATGAACGGAGGTTTACGAATGCAAAACGAAGTTGTTGTTGTAAAAAAGGGAAACCGCTTTTTAAAGGTTCTCGGCATTTTGCTGGCAATCGGCGCTTTGTGCTATGCCGCTGTAAAAATTTATAACAAGTATTTCCGCAAGGAGACTCCCGCTCTTGATGCAGAGGATGCATCCGCTGACGAAGTCGCACTCGAGGACGCTACCGAGGAGGCAGCAGTAGCCGAAGAGGCTTTTGAGGTTCCCGCCGAGGCTGTCATCGCCAACGCAGAGCAAATGGAAGCATAATTTTGTGTTTCTTACATCCGAAAACGGCTTCCCGCAGGTACGGGAAAGCCGTTTTCTTATCTTGACGAAAGGAATTTGCGTATGGCAAAGTACAGAAGAGGACGAATTAACGAGGAGATGCAAAAGGAGCTGACCGTCATTTTGCGCCGTGTCAAGGATCCCCGTGTCAGCGACGCGTTCATCAGCATCACCGCGGCAGATTGCACTGCCGATCTCAAATATGCAAAAATTTACTATTCCGCAATGGGCGGCGACAAAAAGGAGATCGCAAAGGGGCTCAAGGCGGCGTCGGGCTTTATCCGTCGCGAGCTTGCAAGCTCTCTCAATCTCCGCATGACGCCCGAGCTGACCTTTGTCCCCGACGATTCGGTGGCGTACGGTGCGCACATTGCAAAGATCCTCAACGGGCTTGAGATCAGCCCCGAGGAAGACGAAGAAGAAACGGACGGAGAGGACGCATGAGTGAACTGTTAAACGACCTGGAGGAGCTGGCAGAGGAGCTGTCGGCACCTGCCGATACTCTGATCCTCTTTCACCGCAACCCCGATGCGGATGCCGTCGGTTCGGCGTTTGCGTTGCGCCGTGTGATGGAGGAGCTTGGCTCCCGTGCCTTTTGCGTCTGTAGTGACGAGGTTCCCGCGCACCTGCGCTTTTTGTGTGAGGAGCAACAGCAAAGCGTTTTGAACGATGCTATCCCCGAGGACTTTTCCGTCGGGCGCATTGTCAGCGTAGACACTGCCTCCGTGGCACAGCTTGGTTCTCTTGCCGAGCTTTACGCCGACCGTGTGGACGTGATGATCGACCACCACGAAAGCGGTGAGCCTTACGGGGCACGCTGTTACATCCGTGCAGGCGCCGCCGCCACGGGCGAGATCATTTTCGATCTGGTCAAAAAGCTGGCAAGCGAGGAGCGCATTGAAATTGACGAGGAGACCTGTCGGGCACTTTACGCCGCCATCAGCGGTGACACGGGCTGCTTCCGCTACTCCAACGTGACCGCAAAAACGCACCTCCGCGCGGCAGAGCTTGTGGCAAGCGGCATTGACTGTGCCGACATCAACCACCGTTTGTTTGAGGGCTGGACGATGGAGCAGCTTCGCGCACGCTCCGCTGCAATCTCCAACATGGAAGTGTTTGCCGACGGCAGGGTAGGCGTTGTCACCTTCCCGTACGCGCTCAAGGCGGCGCTGGGCTTGGAGGATCATCACCTGGATGCGCTGGTGGACATTCCGCGCTCGTTGCTTGGCGTGCAGATTGCCATCTGCATTCGTCAGCCTGCCCCCGAGGGCAAATTCCGTGTATCCGTTCGCGCATCGGTGGACTACAACGTTGCCGAGCTTTGCGCAAAATTCGATGGCGGCGGACACGCGCGCGCCGCGGGCTGCACCGTTTTTGCCTCCGACATCAACGAGGCAATGCAGCGCATTGTTTCCGCAATCGACGTTTCTCGGCTCTTTTGAATAAACACCTCCTTTTGGGGCAATGCTTGTAAGGCATGACCAAAAAGGAGGTTTTTTTATGCTGCACAAAAGAGTACTTACGTTTTCGCTGATCCTTGCGTTTTTGCTGATGGGGGTGGGCTTTTTGCCGATCCACGGCGAGGCGGAGATCTACGACTCGGTCGTTCGTTTGCACGTTCTGGCGAACTCGGACAGCGAGGAGGATCAGTCGCTCAAGCTGAAGGTGCGTGACGCGATCTTGTCGCTCACCGTTCCGCTTCTGGAGGATTGCACCTCGCAAGAGGAGGCGCTCTCGCGCTTGGACGGGGCGCGCGAGGATCTGCTTGCCGCCGCACGCGGTGTGATTTCGGAGGCAGGGCGCACGGACGGTGTCCGCATCGAAATGGGGCTTGAGGATTATCCCACCCGCGACTACGACGGCGTTTGCTTTCCGTCGGGGACCTATGCCTCGGTTCGTGTTTGCATTGGCGCCGCCGAGGGGCAGAATTGGTGGTGCTGTCTCTTTCCGCCGCTTTGTCTTGGGGCTGCCACCGTTTCCTCCTCGCGCGCCGAGGATGCCTGTATCTCGGTCGGCTTTACGCCCGATCAGTACAAGATCATCACCGAAAGCGACCGCCCCGTCTATCGCGTCCGCTTCAAGCTTTTGGAGCTGTTGGGATAGGGGACGCGTTGTGGGGGCGCGTTTTAGGGGGCGCGTTGTGGGGGAAACTTCTTGAGAAGAACATCGCAACGTTCCGTTGCTACGGCACGGTTTCGCCGGCGAAACGCGTGCGTTTCCCCCACGCCCCTTTCAAGAACTTCCATAAGGGAAGTTTTTGAGATAGTAATATTGGGAGTGTTTGGGCGCCGCCGCGCAGTTTCACTGACGGAATTTGTTAGCACGTGCATCACTTTCGGACGCGCGCGTTCCGCGCGCTCGGCTCTCGCAAGCGGCGAGGGACCGCCGAGACCCTA
>JAFTKJ010000079.1 GCA_017453305.1 Clostridia bacterium | reverse complement strand
GGTTCGATTCCGACCGGAGGCACCATTCCGCGGATTTAGCTCATTTGGTAGAGCGCCACCTTGCCAAGGTGGAGGTGGCGGGTTCGAGCCCCGTAATCCGCTCCATTCACGGGCACGAGATTCGTGCCCGTTTTCCTTTCAAGGACGTATGGAGCAAGAACTTCCCTGCCCTGCGGACGAGAAAGACATACGGATCGAGGAAGATCGCTTCCCCGTTCCGAACAGAATAAGGCGCCATAGCCAAGCGGTAAGGCAGAGGTCTGCAAAACCTTTATCCCCGGTCCGATTCCGGGTGGCGCCTCCAAAAAGAGAGACCAATCGTGAAGATTGGTCTTTCTTTTTGTGCGTTTCTAACGAATTGGACTGCACTGCCACAGGCAGGATCCGGTTCGAATCCCCCGCCGATGCGGAGCGGAGGGCGGACTTCCGGGTGGCGCCTCCATTGGATCGGGCTCGGCGTATCTATCAAAATCAAGCGCACTTCACTTCACTTTTTTACAAAACAAAATTTGGAACCGCAATGTAGCCGAATCCGGTCCGCATTCGCCGCACAGCCGTCGGAAAGCGACTCGCGCAGCGAAGCATTTGCCGGCGCTAAGCGTGCAAGGCGCAGAGGCGAATCTTCACCTTTCGTTTTTAGAGGAGAATATTGAAAAATCCTCCCCAGTGTGCTATAATGTAATCGGAAAGGCGGTGGAGGTATGAAAGATTTTTGCAGTTGCATAGAAAATAGAATTGTTTACCCTATTCTGATTAAGAATAACGGAAACTCTTATCTGACTCTATATTATTACACCAAGCGTTCCGATTCGATTTTGCACAAAGATGCTAAAAATCTTTTGCGTTTTCAATCAATAGAGGAAATGGAGCATTTTTGTAAAATCAACGAATTGACAATCAAAAACGATGTTGTTGAATACGACTTCGACACGCCTATCTCCAATCCGATTGACTACAAACGTGTTCTTGATAATTGGAATTTGTTGAATACCATAGCAGGCACTTTCGGAATGTTTTTTGAGGGAGATCTAAAAAAATACACCCCGCTTTATGACTTGTTATTCAGGTTGAATACTCCTGTTGAATCCATTCCGCTAACATACGATGTCAGCGAAAAGTATTTGAAGTACATCTTAAAAGTTTTTAGAAAAAAAGATCGTTTTCTTGCAAAATTTGAGTTGTATAGTGAATAAGTTGCTGGCATTTTTGAGCAAGGGATCAGAAGTAAACCTTTAACAACACCAAAAACAGGGGGCAAGTGCTACTTGACACGGTCAAGTACGATATTCTTTACATTTTTTGATGTTTGTGATACAATGAGATTGCACGAAAGGAGGGCTTTTATGACCGTCGGTGAAAAAATACAGTTTTACAGAAAAAAGATTGGACTCTCTCAAGAAGAGCTTGGTCAAAAAATGCTTGTCAGCCGTCAGACAGTCAGCCTTTGGGAAACGGATAAGACCTTGCCTACTGTTGATAATTTAATTCGCCTCAAAGAAATTTTTTCAGTTTCCATAGATGATATGTTGACTGAAAACGAGCCGAAAGAGGAAATCCAGAATGAACCAAAAGAGGCGTACATTTTCAAATATGAAAAATCAGATTTGCAAGAGGTCTTCAAAAAAGTTCGTTTTCCGCTTATAAAACGCGCGATTATTTTCACGCTTGCCTGTATCGTTCTTTTTATCTTTTTTGCCGCAACCGAAACGAACCAAACGATTATAGGCTTGCTACTCGGCTGTTTTCTGATTGGTTTGATTTCGCACATCAAAGGCTATTTTGCTTATCGCAAGGCATGGAAGAATAGCGTAAGCAGAATTTTACAAAGTACCTATTCTTACGAAATTTTCGAAGGATATTTTGTGTTGAACGTTTCTCAAAACGAGGAAATTACAAGAACGCTGAAAATATACTTCGACGACATAGAGAAGATTCAAACCTTTGGAAGCTATCTTGTGTTGCAAATATCGGGACAGAGCTACATAATCAAAAAGGATGTCTTGATTCCCGAGTCGACATTCATCGCTTTTTGCAACAGCGCACAAAATAAGGGTGAAGCGAAAAAGCCCAAGGATAAATTAAAAAATGTTTCCATTCTTCTTTTCATTCTTTCCATTTGCACGATATGGGGGGCATTGATTGGTGTGGCGATACTGTCGGGAATCAATCAAGCGATGACGGAAAATATGTGGGTATTCTTTTTGTTTTTGCCTATTCCAATCGCATCCATAGTGTTCGGCTTTTATTTGAAGAAAAAAGACTACAAGTATAAAAAGAATGTGATCGTAGGCTTTATTATGGCGGCACTTCTTTGTATCTACGGTTCCTTTACTTTCATCTTTGCAAATGTGTATTCACACAACGACGAGCCGATTCAAAATGTGGAACAACTTTTGGATATTGACATTCCAACACATTCACGCATTAATACGCAGGATTGGACAAAGGGAACGCAGTCTATTCCGCGCGGCTACATTTATTCTACCAGTGATATTTACTTTGACAACATAATCGTGGCAGAATTTGAGAAAAATCTTTCAAGTGACACAAAATGGATTTCTACTATTCCAAACGATATGGTTGGTATCACCTCGTATTTCTGTGATATTCAAACAAGTGATTACTATATCATATACAACAAAGACACGAAGGAATTTAACAAATTGCCGAACGAAAGTGGAACGTATGTCTTTATCAATATTCTGTATAATGCAGAAAATAACATTATGAAATTGGTGGAATATCAAATAGAGTACACAAAATAAGTCGGTATCTTTTTTGTCAAAGCGAACTAAAAAATTCCGTACACACAGTGTGCGGAATTTTTTACTTTTCACGAATTCAACGAGCATGTTTTTTGGGGAGGAAAGTAATAAGGAATAGTGAATAATGAAGGAGTCGGTAGCTTTTCTCCCTTTGGTCGAAAAAACATTGATTTTTCATTTAAAGTGTGATATAATATGCCAAAACAGGAGGTGCCTATTATGTCCGAGTATTTTTTTGACAGATATGAGCTTATTATAGGAGAGAAAACAGACTCTCCGTTTATGAATAAATACGGAGTATATCAAGACGGAACAACGCCTATGTACCGCGATGTAGACGGCAGACTTTGGGCTATGAGCGGTCACTCTCACATGGGGCATATCGCCATGTTTGCGGGTACTTGTCTTGACGATATGAAGTATATGTGGGAAATCCATACAGAATTCAGCATCGGACACGCAGATACCGCCTTCGCGGGGATTCGTTATCCCGACGGAATTCTTCCGCGAGGCAGTATCTGGCCGTTTGGACTTTATATTTGCCCGAACACGCACCGCTTTTTCTGTTGGTTTCACAATGAAACGGGTTGGAACGGGCAAGGCAGTGCATACGATGCCTTCGGACCTTGCGAAAAACCTAAATTCGATTCCGATTTTCGTCACGTTGGGCTGATGCACTCCGATGACGAGGGCAAAAGCTGGTGCTTTGACCGATGGGTTTTGTCTGCAGAAGAGGTTGGCTTCACCTCGCGTTATAACCCCGAGAACAACGCAGTAATCGGACAGCAAGGCAATATCATTCGCTTTGGAAGCGGCGACTTTTGCATGTACATAGAGCCCGACGGTGAATACATCTATTTGCTTTACGATATCATCACCATTGACCTTTCCAAAACAACTCAGCAGGAGGCGTGGCAATCCTGTGATGCTTATATTGCCAGATGCCGAAAGCGTGCGGACGGTACTATGGGCGACTTTGTAAAATACTATAACGGGGCATTTTGCGAGGCAGGAAATCTTGGACGGGAAAGCGCAATTCTAAAGGATGCGTGGCACCCGCGTGTGGTTTACAGCATCCCCGAAAAGATGTTCATCATGACAAGCAAACCCATTCAGGCAACCAATCGAGGCGATATTGAGGGTGTTGACAGAAAAGGGCGCGTGATGCAGATTGCCGTTTCGCAGGATCTGATACACTGGTCAACTCCCGAGATCGTTTACAAAGACGGCTTACCTTGGGGAAATCATTATAACGCAATCGTTCCCGACGACAGGATTCATCAGCCGAATATTCTTGCCTCCAACAAATTTTCCATACTCAATAACCATAACGGAACCGATGTGATACGCTATTCCGTGGAGTTAAAACGGCGTATAAAGTAAAGAACGACATCGTTTGTAACACGTATCAAAAAGGAACCGCTCCTCCGATTGGTTCCTTTTTCTTTTGCAGGTTTTCCTCGAAAAGTCGATTTTGAACAATATTCGGGCAGAAACAGTCATACGCAAAACCGATAGTGTATGATACAATAATTACAGTAATGATGGCAGTGTAAATTGCTGAATATTTTACGACCTGTTGTAACCGTGAAAACACGAAAAGAATCAATACGGAGGAGTTTGAAGATGAGAAAAAACAAGCCGGTTGGTGCATATCCCGTGATCGGGATCCGTCCCACGATCGATGCAAGACGCGGAAAGCTTGGTGTACGCGAATCATTGGAAGACCAAACGATGAACATGGCAAAGCGTGCCGCAAAGCTGTTTGAGGACAATTTAAAATATTCAGACGGTACGCCCGTGAAGGTCGTGATTGCCGATACCACGATCGGCCGCGTGGGAGAAGCCGCCGCGTGTGCCGAAAAGTTTGCACGCGAGGGCGTTTCGATCACTCTGTCGGTCACTCCCTGCTGGTGTTACGGCTCCGAGACCATGGATATGGATCCCCACACCATCAAGGGTGTTTGGGGCTTTAACGGCACCGAACGCCCCGGGGCTGTCTATCTTGCCGCAGTGCTTGCCGCCCACGCACAAAAGGGCTTGCCCGCGTTTGGTATTTACGGCAAGGACGTACAAGACCTTGACGACACAGACATTCCTGCCGATGTGCAGGAAAAGCTGCTCCGCTTTGGCCGCGCCGCCATAGCCGCCGCAACCATGAGAGGAAAATCCTATCTGCAGATCGGTTCCCTTTGCATGGGTATCGCAGGCTCGCAGATCAATGTAGATTTCATGGAAGATTATCTCGGTATGCGCGTGGAATCGGTGGACGAGGTGGAGGTCATTCGCCGCATGACCGAGGGCATTTACGACCACGACGAATATGAAAGAGCGCTTGCATGGGCAAAGGAAACCTGCAAGATCGGCTTTGACAAAAATCCCGACTTTATCCGCAAGAGTGACAAGGAGAAGGAAAAGGAATTTGCCTTCAGCGTTCAGCTTGCAATGATCATCGAAGACCTGATGAACGGCAACAAAAATTTGCCAAAAGGATGCGAGGAGGAAATGGTGGGACACAACGCCATTGCCGCAGGCTTTCAGGGACAAAGACAATGGACAGACTTCTATCCCAATGCCGATTTTGCAGAATCGATCCTCAATTCGTCCTTCGATTGGAACGGCACACGTGAACCCTATATCCTTGCCACCGAAAATGATACGCTCAACGGCATCGGAATGTTGTTTATGAAGCTGCTCACCAACCGTCCGCAGATCTTTGCCGATGTGCGCACCTATTGGTCAGAGGCGGCGGTCAAGCGCGTGACCGACTACGACATTGAGGGCAAAGCAAAGGACGCGGGCGGATTTATTCATCTGATCAACTCGGGTGCGGCTTGCGTGGATGCAAATTGCCGTGCGTTGGATGAAAACGGAAAGCCTACCATGAAGGAATGGTACAATGTAACCGATGCCGACCAACAGGCGATTATGGAAAACGTGGAGTGGTGCGCCGCTGACAACGGCTACTTCCGCGGCGGCGGATTCTCCTCGCGCTTTGTAACCAAGGCGGAAATCCCCTGCACGATGATCCGTCTCAACATGGTCAAGGGTCTGGGCCCCGTCCTCCAGATCGCTGAGGGCTGGACAGTTGATCTTCCCGACGAGGTGACCGAAACGCTCTGGAAGCGTACCGATTACACGTGGCCCTGTACCTGGTTTGCTCCCCGTTGCAACGGAAAGGAAGGCTCACCGTTTGAAAATGCCTACGAGGTAATGAATCATTGGGGTGCCAACCACGGTGCGATCAGTTACGGACACATCGGTGCCGATCTGATCACGCTTTGTTCGATGCTTCGTATTCCCGTTTGTATGCACAACGTACCCGAAAAGGATATCTTCCGTCCCGCCGTTTGGAACGCGTTCGGCTCCGATAAGGAGGGGCAAGACTACCGTGCCTGCGCCACCTACGGCCCCCTTTTCAAAAAGTAAACACATATTCAAAAAGGAATCATTTCTCGGCGCACCTGCGATAAGATAAGCTCCGAAAACGAAGTGAAGCAAAAGATACAATATCTACCTTCCGAAAGGAATGGCAAAAGTAACGCAAAGGCGCTCGTGACAGTTTTGTCACAAGCGCCTTTTAGTATAACTAACGGGGGATAGCAAGAGCCTCCCCTGTGTAAGGGG
>JAFTKJ010000078.1 GCA_017453305.1 Clostridia bacterium | reverse complement strand
TGAACGGATGCTTTGCATCCTACACCTCATCAGTCAATGCTTTGTGAGCATTGACAGCTTCTCCTCAAGGAGAAGCCTTTTGTTGCCGTTTTGTTAGCCTTCCCCTCGGGGGGAAGGTGGCGAGAGTAACGAGCCGGATGAGGGGTGATTAGTGCTTTCTCTGAACGGATGCTTCGCATCCTACACCTCATCCGCTTCACTCCGTTCAGCACCTTCTCCTCGAGGAGAAGGCTTTTGTAGCCGGTTTGTTAGCCTTCCCCTTGGGGGGAAGCCTTTTGTTGCCACATTCGCTTCCCCCACGGTGGGGGGAAGCTGTTTTTGGAAGGGTTCGCACCGCAGGAAAAAGGTTGGAGGATCTACGGTGCGAACGCATTACGCTGGGTTAGTGAACTACCTTAAAGTTCATTTCAAATTTTGCCAAGCCTTCAATCACGCGGTCCACGCAGTCGGGGTCATCCCCCTCCAGCCAAACCACAATGGTAAATTTGGCAGTTTCGCCAACCGCAAACGTGTTGACGCGTCCCTTGGTAACCACGCCCGCAGAATAAAACGGTGTGGTGCCCGGCTCCGGTCCGCTGCCGTCGCTGGCGGTTTTGGCGTAGGTGGTCTCCTCGCCGTTGACGTACATACGCACCCACGTTGCCTCGTCCAAGCCCTTGGTGATGCCGGAAATGGTCAGTTCGTACTCGTAGGAGACCTCAACCTCACCCGCGTTTTGCAGGTAGAAGGTGAATGCAATGTAGTTTTCACCGTTGTGCTCACCGTCGATTTGATCGAGGTTTGCGGGGAGATCATACTTGGAAATGTTCGTTATGCGCTCGTTGATCTTTGCGCTGAGGTGAGACGTGGAAAAGTCCATGTCCTTTGTTTCGGAAAGGGTGAGACCGTATTTGGTGAGGTCGACCTTGTCAACCCCTACGGTAAAGCTACCCGTGTTTTTGTAAAGGGCAGCCGTGATGTAAAGAATTGAGGTGAGTGCCACAAGGCAGGCAAGCAACGTGCCAAGCACCTTTTTTTGTACGGCGTAGCTGCGAATTTCTTTTGCCGTGCGCTGTAACAGGGAGAGGCGCTTTTCGTTGTCGTACCAAAGCTTTAATCTTTCTTTCAGGTTCATTCTTCAGCCTCTGCCTCCATTCTCTCGTTTTGCTCTGCTCGTGCAAAGGCGGCGGGAATGTCATCGGGCAGGGCTTCTGCCAATGCTTCGCTCTCCTCGGCTGTCAGCTCAATGGTCTCATCGCGCGGTAGCAGAGTGTCAAACGGGAGCGGCTCCCACATGGTGTAGCCGTCAAAGCCCGCGTTCTTTGCTCCTGCAACCTTATCCTCGTTGTCAAGCCCCGGGGCAATGACCTTAACGTCAAGATAATGTAAGTATTTTACCAAGCTGCCCGCAACGCGCTCGCAATCCTCGCGGTCCAGGCTGCTTGTGGCGTAATCGTCTACAAACGCGTAATCAAACGGCAGCTCCGCCAGGCGGAACACGGGGCAAAACTCGTCGCCCACCTCGCAAATTGCAATGCGTACGCCCAATTCGCGCAGCTCCCGAATGCGCTCACGCGCCTCGGCTACGTCCTCGTACAAAATATCTGCCGAAAGCTCGATGCACACCTTATCGGGCGGCACCTCGGGATACAGCGTTAACGCGTCAAACAGCATTGCCGCCAGCTCCCCGTCCTTTAACAGTCGCGCATACACGGGAATGGTAAAGCACTCGATTTTTTCATCCTCCTCCAAAAGCATGGGGATGATGCGAATGAGCTTGTCGATGTGGCGGCGAACCATGTGGTTGCCCTGCCTGGTTCTTCGTGCCACGTAGCGATATTCTTTATACGTTAGTGTACCAAGATCTAAACTGTTGAGCACCATAAAGGTTCGCACCGCGTGCTTGCCTTCTTGAAAGAGTTCTACTTTTTGATAATCGAACACAATGGGTGCTATGCCGCTTTGCACGGCTTCTTCTACCATTTCTTTCAGCTTCAAACTCTTTCTCCTTTCTGCTCAAAATGCAAAGAGCCTCGATTACCCCCGCCAATGCATCCACCTCGGCTATGCCGTGTGGTCCTCATGCAACTGGCTGGCTTGAAATCGAAGCCCCTATAGCTTTGCGTCACACTCTTTCGAATGCTTTGCCAATGGTTCAATTTTTACCGCCTCCAAACAAGGTTGGATGCAGTTTAGGTCACTATTATAAACCTTTTTTGACGGTTTGTCAACCCTTTTTCAATAATTTATCACATTTTTTTCACTTAAAAAGACAATTCCTCGGGACCCAGGTAATTATTTTTGTTTTGGTAAAGGTTGCGGTCGGCTTCGCGGATCCAATCGGTGATGGTGGAATTCCCTCCCCGATAGACGCTGTATCCAAAGCAGACCGAAATGCGATACTCCAGGGATGCGGACTGATTCTTCAGCCCTGCGCTTACCTTATTAATAAAGGCTTGCACCGCGTTTTTGTCGTTTGACTCCAGCACCGCGCAAAACTCGTCGCCGCCGTAGCGCGCCACAAAAAGCTTGCCCTCGCTGTTAAGCGAAATATCGCGCAGCACGCTTGCCAGGCACTTTAAGGCGTTATCCCCCTCCAGGTGCCCGTAAGAGTCGTTGATCTCCTTGAATCCGTTGACGTCCATCAGCACAAAATACAGCTGATGCTTGCGCGAACGGGATTTGTGCGCCTTGATGCGATCGGTCATGTACGCATCCAACGCGTAACGGTTGTTGAGCCCCGTTAAGCGGTCCTGCGTGATCTGATCGTCCAAAAAGCGAACGAACATAATGGTGACGCCTGCGGTAAGACCCAGGCAATGCACTGCGATTTTTCCTCCCGTGAGCGCCTGCAGGCACCCAAAGCCCAAAACAACAAGACCGAACATGATGACCGCCGTGCGCATCTTTTGACACTTGAGCGGAACGGCGCTGTTGTTGGTTTTGACCAGCATAGCACGCAACACCGCATGAGCAAAGGAAATATACTGCATTGCAAAGCTGAGGGCGTAAAGGCTACCGCGATGGTAGACGTTGTTTTCGTCCACGTAGTACAAAAATCCCGTAAACAAGTTGACCACCAGCAGCACCAGCATAATAATGGTGGGAGACAGCCAGAGCAACGTGTTGAGAATTTGGTTGCGTTTGCTCCTTTTAATATAAAAGAGCAGATCGAACAGAACGCTCCACGAAAAGCCGACGTAAACCGTCAGCAAAATGGATGCGAACATGGAGGCATGATTTAATACTCTTGCAAACGGGAAGAGCTGCATATCGAACAGATAGCTGCACATATCCGCCACCATGCAAAGCATGACCACTACCACAAACCGCTTGAACGCGCGACGCGACGCAGAATGTGTTTTTGCCTCCAGAACTAAGCGGACGTAAAGCAGCATGACCAAACAGAATACGAAATTCAAAACGTTTGATAAGAACAAGTAGTCGGTCGGGTCGCTAAAATAACCGGGCATGCTTCACCTGCTTCCGTCGTTGGATTTGCCACACATCTGAAAAAGTATCAAGTATTACAAGCTTCAAGCCGATGCTGTAATGATAAAGTGACAGTTTTATTATAACATGCATTTTTCCATTTGTCAAGTGCATATTCGTCAAAAAAGCGAATTGTTACTTTTCCTATTTTGTTCAAACATGCCAAAAAACGTGCATTTTTGCAAAACATTATCGTTCTATCGAGTATAAAATGCACAAATTTTGGCGTTTTCAGGCAAAAAATTGAAAATTTACAAAACAGATTGTGCATATTTAAAAAAATTTCACCATTCAAAAGTAACAATTTTTTTGCTGTTTTTATGTGAAAAATAACCAAATGGCAAGTTTTATGTTCGTCAAAACAGCCAAAAGAACTGTTTCTTTTTTGTGCACTATGACACAATATGCAAAAATCAGACGCTTTATTCGCAAAAAAATATGTTGACATTTCACAAAAAAGTGTTATAATATTGTTTGTAGGGTATTTTATGCAAAAAAAGGGACGGTTATCGATGGAGCAACACGAACAAAAAAACCACATCCTGCTCGTCGCAGCCGCCGCAAACGGCGATCAGAACGCGTATGAAGCGCTCTTGAAAGCATATGCGCCGCTTTTGGATTCTATGAGTGCCGCTTTTGCAGAAGCGCTGTGCGACACCGATTGCCGTGACGACCTCCGCCAGGAGGCTTGCATTGCTTTTTGCCGCGCTGTGGAAACCTTTGATTGCAACCAAAAAGAGGTGCAGTTTGGTCTTTACGCCAAGGCATGCATCCGCAACCGTTTGATCTCTTGTGTGCGCTCCATGCGCAAGCAGGAAATCTCCCTCCCCTTAGAGGAGCTCGGCGTGTGCGATGCCAAGGATCCGTTGGTCTCCTTGGTGGAAAAAGAGGACTACCGCGAGCTTTCCCGCCGCATTGAAGCCATTCTCTCCCCCTACGAAAACCGCGTGTGGTGGCTCTATCTTTCGGGCTTGACTGCAGGCAACATAGCAACGCGCCTGCAAAAGGATGAAAGATCCATTCAAAATGCGATCTACCGCATCCGCAAAAAGCTCCGCTCCTCCCTCACAGTGCATTCATCTTGATCGATGCCCGTATAGCTTAATCAAAGCGTTGGGGTCTAACCTCAAAGATGGCGGTGAAAACCCGCCGAGGGTAAAAATACACCATTTTCACAACAAAGAGAGGATTACAACATGTTCCTGGAAGAAAACAACGATGCAGTAGCAGTAGAAGAGAAAGAATACGTTGATGAAACGTTGGTTTGCAAAGATTGCGGCAACGAGTTCGTATTCACCGCCGGAGAGCAGAAATTCTATGCTGAAAAAGGCTTTTTGAACAAGCCCAAGGCTTGCAAGGCATGCCGCGACGCTAAGAAGAATGCCGGCAAGGCTCCCCGTGAGTACTTCACTGCTGTATGCGCAGATTGCGGCGGAGAGGCAAAGATCACCTTCCAACCCTCCAACGACCGTCCCGTTTACTGCAGCGCTTGCTTCGAAGCAAGAAGAAAAGCTCAGGGTTAATCACACCCTCGCTCCCTCGTCTGTATCGTTTCTTGGATTTATAAGGTTTGTAACTGTAATTTTTAAATTTATATTTATAATCGTTTTAAATTTTGATAAACATATAGCGAAAAAGATCGCCGTGAGTGCTTGCTCACGGCGATCTTTTTTTATTTTTCGAACTTGATTCCCTGATAAGATTCACGCGCGTAGAGCAGCTTGTCCACGTCGTTGATCACGGTCGTTTTTCTTTTGCTCCAAAGCGGCGCTATCAGCTCCTCGCCCTTTCCGTCCCCCGTCAGGCGACCGATCACTGTTTCGGGAGGCAGCAATTCCAAAGCATCTGCAACCAATCGCACGTACCGCTCACGCTCCAATGGAACGTATTCCCCGTGCTCGTACATCTCACAAAGCCGCGTTCCCCTCAGGACGTGCAACAGATGCAACTTGACCTGGTCCGGATGCATTGCGGCAACGTCTCGCACCGTGCGTAGCATGTCCTCGTCATCCTCCCCGGGAAGTCCGAAAATCAAATGCACGCAGATCTGAATTCGATCACTTGCTTGCCGCAATCGAGCATACCCATCACAAAACTGCTCGTAGGTGTGACCGCGATTGATCAGGCTTGCGGTTTGATCGTTGGAGGACTGCAACCCCAGCTCCACCGTCAACACCGTACGCTCTGCAAGGGAAGCAAGGTAGGCGATCACGTCATCTTCAAGACAGTCTGCACGCGTGGCAACGTTTAAGCCGACGATTCCCTCTTGCGCCAGCGCTTCCTCAAAGCATTCACGCAAATAGGAAAGTGGCGCGTAGGTGTTGGTATGTGCCTGAAAGTAGGCAATACAATGTGAAACGTCCCATTTGTGCGCAAAGGCTTCCTTTTGCATGCGGATCTGTTCTGCAACGGAATGAACAGCCGTGGGGGCAAAATCACCGCTCCCGCGTCCCGAGCAATAAATGCAACCGCCTCTGCCGCACCGCCCGTCAATGTTTGGGCAGGTAGTGCCAATGTCCAAAGGAAGCTTTGCACACTTGGCACCAAGCACATGGCGAAGATAATAATCATAGGTATGGTAGCGTTTATTACTGTCACTGTATGGAAACGGATTTTGCTCCCGCTGTGTCAATCTTCCCATGGCTCTCCTTTCAAAAGGGCGACAAACTTCCCTTTTTAGTAATTAAACTTACGGGAGGTGCTTTTTGAAAGCGCCTCCCGCAATTGTTATGCTTCAATTTCCAAAAGCTTTTCCAGTGCCGCGATGCGAGCACAAAGCGTAAGCACTCGCATTGCCTTTGCAAGGCTTTCGCGGTCCGGATACGTAGGAGCGATCCGAATATTGCTATCGTCGGGATCCTTCCCGTAGGGGTAGGTCGCGCCAACCGTCGTCAGCTTAACACCTGCCTCATTACAGAGCGTGTAGGTGCGCTTTGCACATCCATTCATGACGAACAGACTTACAAAATAACCGCCGAGAGGACGCGTCCAATGCGCAATGCCGCAGCCGCCGAGATCCTGCTCCAAAATCTGCTGTACGATTTCAAACTTGGGTCGAAGCAGCTCTGCCTGCTTGAGCATGTGCGCACGTACGTTCTCCGCGTTTTTAAAGTACTGCACGTGGCGCAACTGATTCAACTTATCAAAACCGATGGTCTGCACCGAAACAATGGGTAGAATCTGCGCAAGGTTTTCGCGAGATGCTGCCATGATTGCAACCCCCGCACCGGGGAAAGAAATCTTTGATGTGGAGGCAAAATAGAACACACGGTTGCCGTTTCCTGCCATTTCGCAGGCTTCAAAAATATCCGCCAAACGATCGGCGCGATCGGCATAAAGATCGTGCACCGCGTATGCATTATCCCAAAAAATGCGGAAGTCACGAGCCGCAGTTTTCATAGCCCCCAGGCGACGAACAGTATCATCGGAATAGGTGATACCATCGGGATTGGAATACTTCGGGCAGCACCAAATACCCTTGATTGCAGGGTCGGAGGCAACCAACGCCTCTACTACGTCCATATCAGGCCCCGTCGGTGTCATTGCAATGGGCAACATTTTAATGCCAAGGGATTCACAAATCGCAAAGTGACGGTCGTATCCGGGTGCAGGGCAAAGGAATTTGATCTCCCCTTGACGGATCCACGGACTCTCGCTATCGCAAACACCGTACAGCATAGCACGCGCAATGGAATCGTACATCAGGTTGAGCGAGGAGTTTCCTCCCACAAAAATGTTTTCTGCAGGAATTTCCAACAGCTCGGAAAACAGTCTCTTGCATTCCTGCAAGCCGTCCGAAATGCCGTAATTGCGGCAATCGACTCTGTTTTCGCTGTAGCAATCGGACACAGAACTCGGGCAATTCAGCATATCCTGCAAAAGATCCAGCTGATCTGCCCCGGGCTTGCCGCGCGAAAGATCCAAAGCAAGCTTCTGCTCCTTTGCGGCTGCGTATTCGATTTGCAGTTGATTGAGCTTGGAGCGCAAGGCATCGCGGCTCATCTTAGAAAATTCCATGAAAAGTTCTCCTTGTATCCGTAATGATCCTTAACAGTATATCACATTTCGAATACAATTGCAATACATTTTTGCAAGTTTTTTTAAGAAATATGCAATTTTTTCAAGATTTTTTCAATTTATCCCAAAATTCGCGGGTCAAAAATGCAAGTTCCGTAGCATTTCCTGCATACAAGAGATGCCCCCAATGCTGTGGAAGGATGCTTTTGATTCGTTCCTCGCTATATCGGTCATCCACTAAAACAACCACGCCGCAATCGTCCTCACGGCGAATCACTCTGCCTGCCGCCTGCAATACCCGATTCATTCCGGGGTAAACGTAGGCATAATCGTAGCCACGCTCACGCGTATTTTCATAGTGGTCACGCAAAATATTACGCTCGTTGGAAAGTCCGGGCAAGCCCGTGCCGACGATCACCGTACCGATCAGTCTGCGACCGGGTAGGTCCACTCCCTCCGAAAACGATCCGCCCAGCACGCAAAATCCCACGCGCAAACGTGCGTCATCTGCAAAGGAATCCAAAAACTGTTCTCGCTCCACCGCGCTCATACCGCGCTTTTGCGCCACCACAGTAACGTCGGGATATTTTTTCTCAAATCGCTCCAGTACCTGCTCCATGTAGTCGTAGGAAGGAAAATAAACAATATAGTTCCCCGATTTTGCCGACACGGTGGCGGCAATGACCGAAATGATCTTCTTGTAGGATTTTTCGCGTTCTTCATAACGCGTGTTGACTCCGGTAACGGCGCAGAGGAAGAAATTTTTCTCGTCAAACGGAGACGGAAGCGAGACGCGCACGGCATCCCTGCCCCCACCCAGAATATCGGAATAATACGACGGCGGTGTCAACGTTGCGGAAAAAAGCACAGCCGCATGTGCGCGATTCAAGCAAGCATCCAATACGTGCGAGGGATCCAGGCAGATCAAACGTATCTCACGTTCCTCCCCCTCCACCTCCAAAAAGGTAACAAAGGATTCGTCATAGGTATCTGCAATCAATTCAAAGCGTTTCAGTTTGGCTGAAAGCAAATAGACCGCAGTTTCGTTTTCATCTCCGGGATGGGAGCGTAGCCATGCATCCAGTTGCGGACGCAAAGCGCGTACCAATTCGTGAAAGCTCTCCATGGCACCGTGGCGCAGATCATATCCATGCTCCACGCCAAGATCATCCTTTTGCAAGGTATCACTGCACAATCGACGGAATCCTTGCATGGTAACGGCAAGCTTTTCCAACTCCAGCCGCAGGGGAAGATCCTCCGGCAAAGCGGAAAAAACAGTGCTCAGATCAGTATTTTTTAAGCGTGCCGAGTACATGCCGCGTGCACGGTCGGGCAAGTTGTGCGCCTCGTCCACCAAAAAGACGTAGCGTCCGTTTTCGCCGTCCGATGCAAAATAGCGCCGCAGATAGACCTGCGGATCAAATACGTAGTTGTAGTCACAGATCACAAGATCGCAAAACTCCGACAGCTCCAGCTGAAGCTCGTAAGGACACAGCTGATAACGCGCAGCGGTTTCCTCAATCACAGCGCGACTGTATCCGCTCTGGCGCGAGAGAAGCTCGCACACGGCAGCAGGTGCACGATCGTAAAATCCCTTGGCTCGGGGGCAATCAAACGGATTGCAATGCCGTGAAATGCCTGCGTCATCCTGCTTTGCAGCCTCATTTGAGCAGATCTGCTCGCGCGCGGTCAAAACAGCGGTACGGTGCCGCGCCCCCGCCTCAAACAGCTTTTCGGCGGCGCCGTACGCTTCTCGTCGCGTTGCCGCCTTTGCAGTCAGATAAAAAATTTTATCACAATGCCCCTCGCCCAAAGCACGCAATGCCGGATAAATGGTGGAAACTGTTTTTCCAATACCCGTAGGAGCTTCTGCAAAAAGTCGCTTTCCTGCCCGAATATCGCGATAGCATTCCTTGATCAGCATATCCTGACCTTGTCGTACCGAGCAAAACGGAAACCCGCTTGCCGCTGTGGCAGGCAGAAGAATGGTTTGTCGCTCGCGCAAAATTTGTGCTCGATATGCCACGCGTGCCAACAAGGAATGATAGAATTCCTTCAAATCAGCGTAAGAATGTTGCGTAAGAGCATGCTTGATCTTGCCGTCGTCGGTGCGGTAATAGGTCAAGCGCGTTTGAATGGATTTCAATCCTCGCGCACTACACAAAAAATAGGCATAACATTTTACCTGCGCGTCATGCATGGGGGCAGGCGGAAGATCAAAAGCACGACCGCTGACAGTCTTGATCTCGTCCACCGTCAAAGGTTCCACTTCTATCACTCCGTCCGCACGACCGCTTACCTCAAAGGAGAGATCACCAAACAGCTCCGTATGCGTCATACTGACTTCGCTTTGATATCCAACACCTGCTTCACGTTGCAGCTTGCGATGTACTGCCGCACCGACAGCCGCACGTGCAGGCGAATACTTACGGCTCATTCCGGGGCGCAGATCCAGGTCACCGCAGGACAGCGCGTATGCACAAAGCTCGCCAACGGACATTGTAATACACGCCCGTGCTTCATCATATCGCATATACCGTCTCTCCTTTCCAAATTATTTTCAAAGCACCGAAGGCTCCTGCCCCCGTACTTTTATTTTGCCTCGTACCAGTTGTTTCCAATGTGGATATCCACGTCCAGGGGAACGGAATACGCCACGGCATTTTCCATTTCCTCCTTAAGGATCTTCCTTGCCTCTTCGGCACAGGAACGATGCGATTCGATCAGCAATTCGTCATGCACCTGCAAAATCAAGCGCGCGTCAATGCCGCTTTGCACCAATCTCTCGTGTACGCGGACCATGGCAAGCTTAATGATATCTGCCGCCGTTCCCTGAATGGGGCTGTTCATTGCAACGCGCTCGCCAAACTTGCGTTGCATGCCGTTGCTAGCCTTCAATTCGGGAATATAACGGCGTCTGCCAAAGAGCGTGGTAACGTAGCCCGTTTCGTACGCCTCGGCAATGGTGTTTTTCAAGTAGGAATCAATTCCCGGATATCCCGCAAGATATTGATCGATATAGGCTTGCGCCTCCGCACGGGAAACGCCGATATCATCCGAAAGAGAAAACGCACCAATGCCGTACATGATGCCAAAATTAACCGCCTTTGCTCGCTTACGCAGCTCGGAGGTCACGGCAGATTCTGCCACCCCGAACACCGTAGCCGCAGTAGAGGTGTGAACGTCAACCCCTTCGCGGAAGGCGCGGATCATATTCACGTCCCCCGACACGTGCGCCAGAAGGCGCAATTCAATTTGCGAGTAATCCGCATCGATGATCACGTAATCATCGTTTTCGGGCAAAAAGAATCTACGAAGCTCCTTGCCAAGGTCGGTGCGAACGGGAATGTTCTGCAAATTCGGTTCGGTAGAGGAAAGGCGTCCCGTTGCAGTACCCGTCTGTTTGAAATGTGTGTGAACACGACCGTTTTCGTCCGCCACCTTTAAAAGACCGTCTGTGTAGGTGCTCTTGAGCTTTGCCACCTGGCGGTAATCCAGAATATCCTCGATAATGGGGTGTACGGGACGAAGCTTTTCCAAAATCTCCGCATTGGTCGAATAACCCGTCTTGGTCTTTTTCGCATGCGGAAGTCCCAGCACGTCAAACAAGATTTCTCCCAACTGCTTGGGTGAGTTGATATTAAATTCCTGCCCTGCGTGGAAATAGATCTGTGCCTGCAAGGCATCTGCCACCGTTGCAAGCTGTTCGCCGTATGCGGCAATCCCCTCGCGGTCAATGCGAAAACCCGCGAGCTCCATATCCGCCAGTACGACGGCAAGCGGCAGTTCAAGCTCCTCCAAAAGTGACTCTTGGCCGCTTTCTGCAAGTTTTTTCTTGATAACGGGGTACAAGCGCGCCAAATACAGCACACGCGGAAGCTCGTCCGTCATCACGGTTTCCAAATAATCGGACACCAATCCGCCAAGCTCAAAGCTGCTCTTGGAGGAGTTGACCAAATATGCCGCCAGCATCAGGTCGTATACCCGTGCCTTGCGCAAAAACGACAGCTCGGGCAGCTTATAAAGCTCCTTGCAATCGTAGCAGATCACAAGCTTTCCATCAAGAAGCGACGCCACCTCCTCGATGCTTTCGCTTTGCCAAACCGACTGCCCGTCGGAAAGCGTCACACTCTTGCCGTTCCAATCAAACGCAATGGAGGCAATCTCCTTCGAGAGCGCGCTCTTCGTAAGCGCTTGCACCTCGACCGGGGCTTGCTCAGCTTGCGCGGTAGCAGGCTGAGCATCCAATCCAAAGCGCTTGATAAACGCCGCAAATTCCAAACGTAGGAATGCCTCGCGCAGAACGGGAACGTCGATTCCACCGTTTGTAAAGGACTCCAGCGTCCGCTCCAAGGGTACCGTGCGGCAGATCTGCGCCAGCGTTCTGGAAAGATAGGCGCTGTCCTGCCCTGCCTCGAGCTTTGCTTTAACCGAGGGAGAAAGCTTCGCCTCGGGCAAGTGCTGATATACACCGTCCAGATTGCCAAACTCGGCAATCAGCTTGAGCGCAGTCTTTTCACCGATTCCGGCAACTCCGGGAATGTTATCCGAGGAGTCGCCCATCAGAGCCTTTACGTCAACGAATACCGAAGAGGAAACGCCGTATTTTTCAAAGAATTTTGCCTCGTCCATATCGATCGTATCGTTATTAGTGGCAAGCAGAACGTGCACGTGCGGATCAATCAGCTGAAGCGCGTCGCGGTCACCCGTCAAAAGATACGCATCGCAATCTGCCTCGGCGCACATAGATGCAAGCGTGCCGAGGATGTCGTCCGCCTCATACCCCTCAACGGAAATGACATGATAGCCCATTGCATTCAAAAGCTCCTTTGCCACGGGGAATTGCTGTGCCAACTCCTCGGGCATCGGACGACGTCCCGCCTTATAAGAGTCAAACATCTTGTGGCGGAAGGTTTTCGCCTTAAGATCGAATGCAACCACACAATAATCGGGGGCGATCGCCTCTGCCTGACGCATGATCATATTCACCATACCGTAGAGCGCATTTGTGGGAAAGCCATCCTTGGTAGAGAGTGGACGTACGCCGTAAAACGCGCGGTTCAATATGCTGTTGCCGTCAATTGCAAGTAATTTCTTTTTCATAAATCCTCCGCAGGTGTTCCCGCATTGTTGTTTTTATCCATCTTATTTTATCACAAAAAAACGTTCTTGTCAACATTTTTGGGTGCCGCACGACGAACTTCTTGCTAAGAAAGTTCCATGCGACACCCACGTCTTATTTTTTCGGCTTCCCCTTGGTAAAAAGGCAGGCAAAATAACCAAATACCAGCGCCGCGGCAATGCCGCCTGCCGACGCCTGCAAGCTTCCGATAAAGGCACCGAGAATGCCCTTCTCCTCTACTGCGCTCCGCACCCCCTTGGCGATCAGATATCCAAATCCCGTCAAAGGTGTGGTAGCTCCCGCACCTGCAAACTCAACCAACGGGCCGTACAGTCCCAATGCCCCCAAAATAACGCCTGCCACCACGTAAACAACGAGAATTCGAGCCGGGGTCAGCTTGGTGCGGTCAATGAGTATCTGAGCAATGACGCAAAATGCACCGCCAACCAAAAACGCCTTTACGTAAGGCAAAATCACATCCATTTCTTTCTCTCTCCCTCCTTTGCAGACACGTGCCGCAATTCCAAAAGATGCGCGATCCCCGGAATACCAGCCCCCTGCTTGATGCTGTCCGGGCTCATCAAAGCCCCTGTTCCCAAAAACAGCATACGCCCGATCTCACCACAACACAGCTTTGGTAACAGCTCTGCTGCCAAAACCACCGCTGAACACCCACAGCCCGAGCCTCCGCCGTGCACGTCCTGCTTTTTGCGATGATAGATCCGCTGACCGCAATCACTGTAATTCTTTCGTACGTCATACCCTGCGGCAAGCATCAGATCGCATAGAATATCGCCACCCTCGTATCCGAGATCTCCCGTTACAATCAGATCATAATCCCGGGGTAAGGTCTCGGTAGCTTGGAAATAGCGTGTCAGCGTATCTGCCGCAGCCGGTGCCATTGCCGCCCCCATATTGGCGGCGTCGGTAATACCGCAATCCATTACCTTGCCAACCATACCGCGCTTGATTGCGGTGTAAGCCTCTCCTTCGTCAAACTCCGAGGGAGAACAGATCAAAAAAGCCCCCGCGCCCGTAACCGTCCATTGCGCAACGGGTGCCCGTTGTGCGCCGTACTCCAGAGGTGTGCGAAACTGCCGCTCCGCCGCACAGTAATGCGAGGAGGTCACCGCTCCGCACAGCCCCATCATTTGTGAGGAGACCATCGCCGCCGCCAGCAGAAGTCCTTCGGCACAAGTAGAGCATGCACCGTATAAGCCGAAATACGGGATATCAAAGTCAAGCAAGCCGTACGCAGACCCAACGCATTGATTGAGCAAATCCCCCGCAAAAAGCGCATCCACTTCTCCTTCCGCGCGCTTTACTTTTGCAAGTACTGTGTTAAAGGAGAGTCGCTGCATCTCGCTTTCTGCCCGTTCCCAGCTTTTCATTCCAAACCGATCACTCGGGTCTCGCAAATCAAACAGCGCTCCCAAGGGTCCTTCGCTCTCCTTTGCCCCCACCACGCTTGCGGAACTCAAAAAAGCGGCGTCCAAATCAATCCATTCCTTGCGCATTGGCAAATCCCTCCTTTATTGTTTTGTGCAAATAGTATGTCGTTTTCGAAAATCTTTCATACATGGTAGAAAAAGCAAAAAAATTTCAAAAAAATGAAAAAAATTTAAATTTTCTATAAAAAAAGATAAAAAATTCATTGACAAGCATTTTATTATATGTTATACTTATAATTGGATATTTAGCGGAGCTCTGCTCCAATTCGATAAAAACCCGTGCGCTTACAGCAAACTGTTTTTACGAGTCAGAGTCGCAAAAACACCGAAACTCAAAAAAATGTGAAAGGAAGAAGAAAACGAACATGAAAAAAAGAATTTTCGCTTTGATATTGGCAGGCTTGATGACCGCATCCATGGTATCCTGTACAGTAGAGGGCTCAAACAACGATACAGGAGACACCGAGGACAATCAGCGCCTCGAATCAACCACGGATAAACCCACCATCAATCCCCCTACGGTCACCTGGCAGGACGTTGATAAAACCGTATATGCAACCAGCGACATCAAGCTTCGCAGTGAGGCAAGCTCGGCAAGCACAACCATTGCCTCTATCCCGAAGGAGGCAGAAATGCACTGCACTCGTACCAGCGCAGCCTACAGCTACGTTGAGTATAACGGTCAGTTTGGCTACGTCCTCAATTCCTATATCACCGACGTCGATATTCTCGGCAAAAACTTTACTCCCATCGAGGGCGGCGAAAAGGTGATGTACTCCAACTCTGACAGCACCAACGTACGCCTCTACCCCAGCAAGGATGATTTCTCTTCCATCAAGGGCGGCTACAAGCTCAACGATGCGGTTACCGTAGTTGCCACCAATGGTACCTGGTTCAAAATCAAGTATCCCACCAAGGACGGTGAGTACGTGAACTACTATGTTCACAACTCCTGCCTCTCCGCAGATAAGGTAGAAGATCCCAACGATGATTCCAAGTACGAAAGTGACTTCACCGACGTGACAGGCACTCCCGTAATGTACGTCAGCGTAGAAAAGGTCTACTTCCGCAAGGCGCCCAATCAAAATGCAGACGCCATCATGAGCCTTTCCAAGGGCAATGCAGTTACTGTTCTCAAAACGGGCACTGTCGAAGGTCGCGTATGGAACTACGTTGTGGTTGAAATCCCGCCTCAAAAGGAAGGTGACGGTCCCACTTACCAGCGCGGCTACATCAGCGCCGACTGCCTCTCCGAGACCACGGGCGCAATGACTCTTGACAGATTACTTGAGCTCTACCCCACCTTTACCAAGGTTGACAAGACCATGTACGTATTGAAGGAGTCCTCCATCAACGTACGCTCCACCCCTACCTTCCCCGACGATAACGCAAACCTGCTGTTCACCGTTACCTCCGGTAAGGAGCCCGATACCATCAAACCCCTCAAGGTTGTGGCATCCGGCGTTTACGGTGAAAACGATGCGGCATGGGTCATCATTGAATACACCGAGGGCACGGACGACAATAAGACGACCGCTTATGGCTTTGTAAGAGCAAATCAGTACCTGACCTCCAATGCGAACGGCGAAGCGACCGTTACCCTGGACGACCTCTTGATCAAGTATCCCGACTTCAAGATCCTTGAAACTCCCGTTACCGCTACCACCAAGAGCATTGCAAACTGCTACGCAACCCCTGACACCAACTCTTCCGTTGTGAAAAAGCTGGACGCAGGCGCTACGGTTACGCTGGTGGCACAGCAAAACGACGAGTATGCTTCCTGGTGCGTCGTAAAGGATGCAGACGGAAACTACTACTTCGTCATCATCACTCTTTTGAACAAATAATCAGCAAAAAGAAAAGCAACCCCGAATGCCTTGTGCATTCGGGGTTGTTCATTTATGCTCTTAAAACCGCGTTTTGAAAGATAGAAAGATCCACAGCGTTTTTCATGGTCGTATCGATCTTGTGTGTAAACGTTCGATGGACCGAAGGATATTTTGCGGGAGCCAGCTCGTTATAAGGCAACAGCTCTATCGGCTCCGCCCCAACAAAATCAGCAATGGCGCGCAGATTTTCATCGGTGTCCGTAATTCCGGGAATCAACGGCGTGCGGAACAAATGCGGAACTCCGCTTTCCATCAATAAACGGGCATTGTGCAAAATGCGTGCATTGGAAACGCCCGTGTATGTGCGGTGCGCTTCGTCGTCCATCAGCTTAAGGTCCATCATCACAAAGTCGCAAAGACGGATCACACGCAAAAAATCCTCCTCTGCAGCGTATCCGCTCGTTTCCAGCGCCACGTGCACCTTGCCGCTCAGCCTTTTCAACAGGTCAACACAAAAGTCCGCCTGGAGCAGGGGCTCACCACCGGAGAGCGTGATTCCGCCTCCCATACTTTCAAAGAACATCTTTTTGCGCAAAAGTGTTTTTGCAAGCACTTCACTCTCATAATACCGCCCGACACAGCGCACCAGATTTTTGGGACATACGTGCAAACAACGCCCCACCGCTTGGCAATCCTCATGATCACAAGGGCGGCGGCAAAGTCCGCATTGCAGGCAGCCTGCATCGCATTCGTACAGCTCCTGCACAGGGGAAAGCCCCTCCGGATTGTGGCACCAGATGCAGCGCAATGGGCAACCTTTGAAAAATACTGTCGTCCTGATGCCATCACCGTCGCGGACCGAAAACTCTTTTATGTCAAATACCAATCCTCGCATATCAAAGAGTATACTCCTGACGTGCAATGACATGATCCTGGAAGGGCTTGGTCAACTCAACAAAATAAGCAGACCATCCCCAGATGCGCACGATCAACTGACGGTAACGGTCGGGATCGGCTTGCGCGCGGTGCAGAACCTCGGGGTCAACCGCATTGAGCTGCAGCTGATGACCTCCGCGCTGAATGAAGTAGCGAACAAGCATGGAAAGCTTGCGGATACTCTCCTCATCGCGGAATATCCCCATCGAAAACTCTAAAGTCAAGGGACCTCCGTTGAGAACGCGCTTCATATCCGCCACTGAAAAATGCTCCGCAACGGTGATCGGCCCCTCGGTCTTGGCAAAGAGGGAGGGAGAAAAATTCGTACCAAAAGGCTCACCGCGCAAGCGGCCGTCCGCAGTCGCCCCCATAGCATTGGCATGCCAGAGATAAAACATAGCCGTTCCCGTTCCTGCGCGCCAAATGCCGCCATAAGCGTTACGCTTGCCGGACAAAGCATCCGAAAAAGCATATAGCACCTCTTTGGAAAGCTCAGCCGCCTCATCGCCACCCTCACATCCCATTTTGGGAGACTCGTAGCGCAAGCGGTGCAACAGCTCCGGTGCATTTTCAAAATTGTGATCCATCGCATCAATCAATTCCGCGGCACTGACGGATGCTTCCTCAAACACGAATTTTTTCACCGCCGCCAAGGAATCCGCCGCGGTTGCAATCCCACAGCCATGTACGCCAAAATTGCGGTATTTCCGCGCACGGCGCAACAGATCCATAAACGGAGAAGGCATAAACCAAACGTCGTAATCACAATCGGTAATTTCCGCACAAGCCTCGTTCATCTCGCGCTTAACGCCCACCATCAGCTCTTCAAAATTGCGGCTGTCGGCAACATATTTTCGGATCGCGCGATCCACAACACCTGCCAGATTCAGCGCCTTTAAATTGGCAATATCATCACCCACTCCGGGAATGATAAACTCCCAGCAAGCCGCCACAACGTAATTGGCGGCATCCTCGCGGTCATAGCCCATGGCAATCAAGCCGGGAATGACCACGTCATCATTGGAATACTGCGGAAAGCCCAAGCCCACACGGGTCAGCTTGCTTCCCTCCTCATATACCTCCAGCGGTGTGTTATGATTGACACGCAAATTGATCTTGGGGTCAATCAAGCGCAGCTCTCCGCTGGCACGCAAGCAAAGCTCCGAAAGCTCGTTGTAGCAATCGTTTCCGTCAAGATCCGTACCGCCAAGCACCATGCTCTGCCCATTGTCTCCCTGCTGTTGACCAAAATACATGTCGCTATCCTTGTTAAACGAAAGAAAGAAATCGCAAAGCAGATCAAAGGCTTCTTCACGGGTGTAAACCCCGTTGTCACGATCCTTTTTGTAGTAAGGATACATGTATTGGTCAAAGCGTCCTACCGTGTTGTGATAGTCGCCCTCCAACCACAAAGAAAAATGCAATATGCGGAAGAACTGCAATGCCTCGCGAAAATTGCGAGCACCATGGCGTGGGATCTGCGAGAGAACCTCTACAACGTCCTCTCTACCCTCTTTTGCGGCAAGTGCACGGTAGCGGTCGCACAGATCCATAACGGCGTCCATCATGCGCCGTTGATAAGACGTAGCATCTGCATAGCGCGCCTCAAAGCCGTCGCGGATCATCCCCTCATAGTCGGGCGAGAGGTTGGAAACGTAACCGATTTCGTGCACGTAGTGCGTCGTGCGGATCTCCTTCCACTCCTCCTCGGTAAAAACATCCCCAATCTCGGAAACGGAACGCGTCAGGACAATTTTCTCCTGCGGAAGGATCCGGGGAGTCTCCATGGCAGCAACACGCTCAAAGCGGCGACACATACGCTCCTCGGGTGAAAGCTTTTGCGCAGAAAATTCGGTTGCAAAATCCACGCCGCAAGGCACACGCAAAGCGCGGTGGGTTCGATCAATAACAAAATAATTATAAAGCGCCTTTAAATCCTGATTCATAAAACCTCCTGGGGGTGTGCGAATTATTTTTGCAAAATGAACACTTTTTTCATCAAAATTATTATATACGAAACATATATGTTTGTCAAGGGATTTCAAAAAATAAAAAAAGATTGAAAAAAACAAAAAAAGACTTGACAAACGATAAAAAACGGTGTATAATAGAGAGCGTCGCAAGTGACTGCAACCGGCAATTTGCGATGAGTACACGGAGAAGTACTCAAGAGGCCGAAGAGGCGCCCCTGCTAAGGGTGTAGGCCGGCTATACCGGCGCGAGAGTTCAAATCTCTCCTTCTCCGCCAAAAAATGAAGGTGTTACCGCAAGGTGGCACCTTCATTTTTTTGTGGAAAAAGCATATGGTGCCGAACTCCGCAAAAGCCGCTGAGGCGGCGTTGCCGGAGCGTGCGCATAGCATAAATAAGAGTTTTGCACAGCATTTCAGCGCACGCTTGAGTTCTTAAATCTCTCCTTCTCCGCCAAAAAAGAAAAACCGAGAAATCTTTGATTTTCTCGGTTTTTCTTTGTTTTTCTTCCTTTTTCTGCTTTATTCTTGTGCTTTTATAAAAATACAATATGTTGAATAGTGGTCAATTT
>JAFTKJ010000077.1 GCA_017453305.1 Clostridia bacterium | reverse complement strand
TTCTGCAATCTGTTTTCTTCGGCAAATAGGGAAATCTGTTTCATGCTTAATCCGCCTTTTCCTCGTTCTGCCTTTATTATATCATATTTTGTCCTTTATTGCAATAGGTTGGGAATT
Source organism: Clostridia bacterium (assembly GCA_017453305.1). Lineage (GTDB taxonomy): Bacteria > Bacillota > Clostridia > Oscillospirales > CAG-272 > UMGS1865. Next base: position 9,081 of record JAFTKJ010000077.1, on the reverse strand, counting down.
TTTAGAGGTGTCCTTAATAATTGTACCATACTTTTTCATTTTTATCAATAGGATTTTACAAATTCCCATTAAAATTTTATAAAAACAGGAAAATAGCGGAGGATTCTGCCGATTTACGAAATAAATTCGTAATTTTCCTTATGGGTTGACAAAGATGATATACTGTGATATAATTAGGCTGTTTTTTGAAGAAGAGGGGGAGATGGTTTGAAACAAAGGTTTGACTATAAATGGGTAACGGTAGCATTGTGCATGCTGATGATCATGATTTCTCTTGGCTTTGGCAGCTCTACGAAATCATTGTTTCCGGATGAGATCGCAAAGGATCTCGGTGTTGAGCGTAGCCTTGTTTCGATTGGTGAAAGCTGTCGCTATATTGCCGCCGCGGTCGTCAATCTGTTTTTTGGGGCTCTGATCTCAAAATTCGGACCGAAAAAGTTGATTTGTTCCGGTTTGATCGCATTGTCTTTTGCAATGCTTTTATATTCTGTTGCGGACAATCTCGCAATGATCTATATTGCGGGGAGCTTGCTCGGCATCGGTTTTTCCTGGACGACTACCACGATGGTTGGGTATATTGTCGGGATTTGGTGTTCTGAAAACAAAGGTACGGTCATGGGACTCATTCTTGCTTCCAATGGGCTGGGCGGAGCGATTGCGATTCAGATTGTCGGCGGTTTGATCGATCCCAATACCGTCGGAAGCTATCGCAATGCATATCGCTTGATTGCAATCATTCTTGCGTGCTTTGTTGTTGTGATGCTCCTCTTTTTTCGCAACCGACCGAAAAATATGTCCTTGGATGAAGTCAAACCTTCGAAAGGACACGGTAAAAAGCGGGGAAAGGATTGGGTTGGAATCGAATTTTCGGATGCGGTGCGAAAATTTTACTTTTGGGGGATACTGGTTTGCATTTTTTTCACAGGCTTGATTCTTCAAGGAACCGGTGGAATTGTCGCAATGCATTTCAAGGACGTGGGAATTGATTATGGCAAGGTCAAGTCTCTTCTGTCATTTGGCTCTGTCATTTTGATGGGATCAAAATTTTTCGCAGGCTTCCTTTATGATCGGATCGGATTGCGTTTTACGGCAAGCGTTTGTACCTTGGCGTCGATTCTCGCATCGTTTTTGCTTGCTGTCACACAAGGAAATGCGCTCGGTTTTTATCTTGCTCTGATCTATATGGTTGTTTCCCAGGTAGCACTTCCGCTGGAAACCGTCATGCTTCCAATTTTCGCCGCCGATTTATTCGGTCAAAAATCCTACGTTAAGGTAATGGGCTTGTTCGTCTCGGTGAGCACTGCGGGATATGCGGTGGGCGCTCCCTTGATGAACGCTTGCTATGATATATTCGCAAGCTATGTTCCTGCTTTGATTCTTGTATCGGTTTTGATGTGCTTCATTTTTGTACTGATGCAGTTTGTCATTTCTGCGGCACATAAGGAACAAGTGCGCATTCTCGAAAAAGAGATCACAGAATAAAATATTGGGTGCCCGAACGCAATCTGCGTGAACTGCCCCAAATTGTACGGACAGCACAAAAAAGAGTCCTAAGATAGAAAATATTAAAAATTAAGCAACGAACTGACATCGCTTTTCGAGTGGTGTCAGTTTTGTTTTAAGTTGGATACGTTCGTTGTTGTAGAACTGTATATATGCACCTATGAGGAGGCGCGCCTCCTCATAGGTGCGGATTTTCGCGCGGTAAATGCACTCGGTTTTGAGGATTGAGAAAAAATTTTCGGCTAAAGCGTTATCATAAGCTTATCAACCAAGTTCAAAAAGGTGATACTATTGTATTTGACTCTGTATCAAGAATGTCTAGAAATTCGACTGAAGGATTTCAAGATTACAAGAAGCTTTATCAGTTGGGCGTTTCACTTATCTTCTTGAATGAGCCTCTAGCACATTTGTAAAGTCAATTCTACAAAAAACTGGATATTACTTGAAAAAATCGTTTCAGAATGATATAATAAAGGCATCGAAGGACGGTGATTGTGTGGCAAAAACCAAAGATAAGCGACACGAAAGTAGTGGTCGCAAATATGACCAAAAGATGAAACCTTTCTTGGTTTATCAATATCTGATGCGAGAAACCGATGAAGAACATTTTGCCTCTTCCCAAGACATTATAGAATATCTACAAGAAAATTTTGAGATTTCAGCAGAACGCCGCTCGATTTATCGGGATATACACGAAATAAATAAAGCCATTCTTGCACTCCAAGAAGAAATTACTCTTGAGGAAGCCGAAAAACTTTTGTATGAGGACGAAGAAAATAAAACGATTCGTCATATCAAGCGTAAAGGTTTTTATGTTGCTCAAAGAAACTATGAGGAAGAAGATATACGGTTGCTTGCTGAATGTGTTCATGCCGCCAAATTTGTTGATACCAAGCGAGCAGAACGACTTGCGGGCGTGGTGTTTGATTTAGTAAGCACGTACCAAGCCGAAAACATGAGCCACACGGCAATCGTAAAAGACCGAGTAAAAACATCCAATACAGAGGTTTATTACACCGTCAGCAACATCCACAACGCCATCTCAAAGAACGGACAATATTTGAGAAAAATCAAATTTCAATATTTGAAATACACTGTTCAAGATTTACAGAATTATTCAGTGCGCCGGCAAGGGACGGAATATGTGGTTGTTCCCCACTCTTTAATTATCGACAACGGAAATTATTATCTCTTGGGATATGATGAAAAAAAGAAGGAGGTCAGAACATATCGAGTTGACCGAATGAAAAATTTGCAAATTCTCAACGAACTATTTCTTGAAAAGGATGTGTTCGAGGGGATTGATATTGAACGATATACGCAAGGACATTTTGGAATGTTCGGTGGCGAACGCAATCGCGTTCAGTTGAACTGTTCTATCAAGTTACTTAATTCTATGGTTGACCGCTTTGGAACGGATGACGTTAAATATCAAGGCGGCACGAATGGATTTTTTACAGTGACCGCAACCGTATATGTTAGCGACCATTTCTTTGGTTGGCTTTCGAGCTTCGGTGAGCAAATACATATTGATTCTCCCTCTCATGTAAAGAACGAATATACGGCGTATTTGAAGAAAATCAGCAAGTGGCATTCTCGATTTATAGACAAATAATGGGGGTTGTTTTATGGTTACTTCCATCTTGCTTTAGAGTAACTAAAATGTTGCTAAAAAGTTGCTTGTTTCTTCTTGACAAAATGCCTTTTTGGATGTATAATGTGAGCAACAACACATCAGAATGATGTGCTCTGTTATCGAAAAAGCGTTATGTCGTATTGCTTTCTTCAACGTAAGGATTCTTTTACGTTGAGATGATGGGTCTCATCGGTGCCGGTAACAACCCCATGGTTGGTATGACTGTTGCAGTTGCGGTTGCGATCGAAGAAGCAAGCAAATAAGTCTTGATTTATAAGGCTTTTTGAGACTTTCTTGATTATTAGGAATTATTGAAAAGATCTTTTGGCTGAAAATCAATAATAAAAAAGTTGGACACATCATAAACGTATTTTCGTTCGTGATGTGTCCAATATTTTTTGCATTTTTACAACTTTATTCGATTGTAATATCCGAAAGATCACATTGTATTTTACCTTCGTTCCACTCCTTGATTGCATTTTCGGCAATCATTTCTGCCCACGTTGATTTTTTGCATTTCTTACAGCGAACAACATAATCGGAAACAAAATCAAGAAGGAGTTCACCTTCACCGCCACAATTGCATTTGCGCTTTAAGTGGCGCTCTGTACCGAGAATACGCTGTCATTTTTTCAATGCACTTATTGCCAACACATCAGGCATCGATTCCCTTTTGCGCGAGCTCGCCCTCCTGCTCAATGCCCAAAGAAATGTTTTCCGCGCGCTTGCACAGGCGCAACAATTCTTGCGTTAAATACCGTACATCCTTGCTTTGATGCTTCAGCCCCGCGAGAATCCGTCGGATCAGCGGTAGGTCTGCCTCCTCGCAAAACGGATTTCCCTTCCAGAACCGCGCGGTTCCGAGAGGCACGTCCTTCATATGCTCAAAGAGATCGAACCCGATCGGCGTATCCATTCCAAGAGCGGCACGCGTCAAGCCTATGGTAGCATCCCGATCGTCGGGAATGGGAGTGCTGCAGTTCCAAAGGCGATCACCGAATGCGGGGAGCGCAATATACAGCGCGTAGCGTAAATGCGGGCACTTGCTTCCTCCCCACGCACACATCTCCCCGCCCGTCACCTGATCGGGACGCGCGGACGCGTCTGCGGGATCTTTTCGGAAATCCCATTTTTTCAATCGACTCCACTCCATATATTCTTCAACGTACGTGTTCGGGAAATCGGCGTTGACAACCTCAAAGCCCTCGTCAAGAAAGCGTTGCATGGAACAGCCCTCAACAGGGCCTCTTTGCTCTGCCGCAACACGCCAGAATTCAATCAAAATATCACGCGGGATCGGGGGGGCCTTGGAAATATCGATGCTGTCATTCCACAGCATCATACGCTTTCCAAGCGACGTCAAAGTGGCATAAACACGGTTGACGAACCAATAAAAGCGTTCGGTCAGTGTAGACAGCCCTTTGGGAGCAAAGAAGGCGTTGCATCTCTCACACTCCTCGGTGTGCGAGATCAGGAGCGGTGAACGATCCACAAGATCGCGCAGATCCAATTCGTCCGTTCCGATATGAACGTATTCGTAAGGGAAAATTTCCGCGATCTCTGCAAGCACAGCATCGATCAGTATATAACATTCTTCGTTGCCAAGGCACATATTCCAGCCGCTGGCATCGATGTATTCTCCGTTTTCACCCTTGACCTTGCATTTGAAATTCGGGTACATATCGGTCAGACCAAAATTGTGAGCGGGAATATCAAATTCGGGAATCACGTCAATACCGAATTGAGCCGCATACTCAATAATCTCACGGAGTTCCGCCTTGGTATATGCGTTTTCGGAAGCAATAGGAATCTTTACGTCGGATTGATAAGCCATTCCTTTCTGGTCAAAAAGATGCATATGAAGCTTGTTCAGCTTTGCCTTTGCCATCGAAAGAATTTGCGCGCGCATCTCCTCCATCGGAGAAACGTAGCTATGTGGGTCTGCCATAAGAGCGCGAAAAGCTGCATAGGGATAATCTGAAATTTCAACATCGGAAATCGTGAACACGCCGTTTTCGTATTGCAGAAGCTGCGTAAGCGTTGCCAATGCGTTGACCAAGCCGCGATAATCCTTGGCGCGCACCTGCACCGCGCCCGCCCGAGCGCTCAACTCGTACATTTCCGCGCGTTCAAAAATCCCCGGAACCACGGACAGGACAACGGTTGCCTTACAACGCTCATCGACGGAAACGCACTCAATTTCGGGAAGCATTTCATGAAGCGGGAACAGTGCGCGCTTGCTTGGCGCATCGGCGCAAAACACAAGCATGGGAGTGGCAAACGGACTTCTTTTACCGAGCCGAAGCTCTTTTGGTCTTGGATAAAGCATGTTTTTTCTCCTTTTTTGAAATTATTGTGTGTAGAAATTTCTGGTGATGACCTCATCCTGCCATTCTTTTGACAGACTTGTAAATCTTGCAGAAAAACCCGTAACACGGACGATGAGATGATGATAACGCTCGGGATGCGCCTGTGCCTCCAGCAGCTCCTCGCGCGAGGTACAGTTTAACTGCAAGGATTGTATCGAAGAATGCGCAACAGCACGTAAAAATCCCTCGCAATGTTCCAAAGACGTCCCCTGTGGCAGAATGATATTGACCACCGAATTTGCCGCCATTGTGGAAGCATCCAGCGCCGCCAGACTGTTTACAACACTCGTAACGGCAGGGATTCGCTTCAACCGTGAAGGCGACAGTCCCTGCGCAAAATATTCACCGTGTCTGCGCCCGTCGGGAGTTGCGAGCGTTTTCTCCCCCCAGAAACGGATCTCGGTATAGGTCAAATGCCCCATATGCACCTTCCCGCCGTAGGTTCCGACGCGGGATTGAAAAATTTCAAAAAGATCGTTATTGAAGCGGTTGGCAAGCGAACAGCTTTCTTCGCTTCCGTCGCCCCACCCCTGACAACGCAACGCATCTCTGCGCATATCCTCGTGCCCTTCCCAATTTTCACGGACGGCACGCAAAAAAGCATCCAGTGTGTATTTTTTTGTATCAAACACGAGTTTCCGAATTGCGAGCATAGAATCAACGAGATTGGGAAATCCGAAAAGCAGATGATAATCATCTTTATATTTCGCTCCGCCCATGGTAAAATCGGCGTGATTTTTGACACAATCCTCCAAGGTCGAGGAAAAGATAGGAAAGCGATCCACCATTCCAAAGATCTTCCCGCCTCTTCTCGTAATCGCAAGCTTGGCATCCAACAGGCGTTCACAGTTGCGAAGCACCCGTGCGTAGAAGTCTTCAAAATCGGCGCTTCCGTCAAAAAATTCAAGATCAAGTGCGGTGCGCTTCATGCGATCAGTCAAACGGTGGAGTGCAAACTCAAACGGCTTGAGAAGGTTAAGATAGTTTCCGTGGTCATACTTCTCCTGCGGTGTCGCAATTCCCCAGCATCCCGAAATCAGATAATCCCTCGCCTCCGCAAGAGGTCGTCCCGCGCGCAACAGTGCAGGAATCGTGGCATCATCATTTTGCAGAAGCACCGTGCTGGTTCCATTCAAAATGGGACGGTTGATTAAGTCGAGATATGCCTTGGGCGAATCCTTCGAAAAGCGGCATTTGATTTTGGGGAAAATAATATTATATTCGTTTGTCGCGCGCAGGAAAAGTGCCGTGACCTCGTTAAAAAGCGGAAGCCCGTCATCGTCGCAGCCACCAAGCACGTAGGTGTTCTCAAGCTCATGGTCAGCATATCCCACCATCATCATGTCGTGATCGTAGTGACAATCCCAGATCAAAAGGAACTGTGCAATCAGATCGTACGCCTCGTCCTCGGTGATCCGTCCGCTTTCGATATCGGCGCGATAAAACGAAATCAAATCCTTATCAAGTCGCCCAAAGGTATTGGGACCTACCCCTTCAAGCGAGCCCATCGCGGTACGCAAAAACGCAAGCGTGGCAAGTGCCTCGTAAAGCGTTTTCGGAGGATTCCACGGCACGCGTGCGGCGGTCTCCGCGATCATGGAAAGCATCTTCCTACATTCAGGATCTTCTTCGGATTCCAGCAATTCCTCTGCACGCCGCGCAAATTTTTCCGCCATGCGATGAAGAACCTTCATTCCGTGCATAACGGAATGTAAAAACTCCCTCTCATCCTCTGTTTTGGCGCGCTCTAACTCCTCCTCGGCTCTTGCATAAACGCCCTTGAGACCGATCTGCAAAAAAGGTCTGCAATGAAAATTGAAGTGTTGGGAAACATCATTATAGGGACCGCAGATCAAATACAAAAGCTCGCTCTTTTGTGCTTCGCACAATTTGTATAGCGTCTCGTCCTGCTCGCGAAACAGATGCGCGTTTCTTTGGTACGTCCATCCGTTTGCCTGTGTAAAGGAATGTCCCTTTGCTCCGCGTGCACCGTCGGAGAGAGAGGTCAGCACGCCGGTTTCGTAATAGTAAGGACAGTGCCTGAACAACACAGGTACAAATTCCTCCACGATCACGTCGTACTGTAAAAGCTTTTGTGCAGTAACGCTCATGCCCTCGCAAAAGAGTGCATCCATCAAGGAAAAGCAATGCTCTGCAAATCCCTTTGCGCGCTCCGCGTCACCGTGAAGGTAAAACGCATATAGCTCTTCTCTCAATTTTGTTCCATTCATAAGATCCCTCCTTCTATTGAAACAAGCATAACATTTCCCCTCCCCTCTGTCAATGTCATTTTCGGAAAATTTATAAAATTCAGAAACCGCTCTTTACAAGCGTACGGAAATGTGCTATAATGATTGCAAGCGGAAAGGATGGGTGACTTGTATGGAATTTGAAACACTTCGAATCAAGGAAATCCTCGGCGTGGTAAAATACAATTCAGGCGCACGGCACTGGGATTCCGTTGAGCGTGAGGATCACATTGTCGGAATCAAGCTCAAAGGCTCGGCGCAACACAATTTTGCTGATAAAAGCCTTTTAATAGCAGAGAACTGTGCATACTTTATCAATCAAAGGGAGGACTATCAGGTAGAGGTATATGAACCGGGTGGGTCTTTTTCAATTCACTTCACAACCCATGAGGAAATCACCACCGAGAGCTTTTGCTCCCCGATTTCCAACACAGGCGCACTAGTAACACTGTTGAAAAAAGCGGAGATCGCTGAATTAACAGGAAACCATCTGGCGCTCTTCTCACTTGTTTATCAATTTTGTGAGGAACTGATGAAAGCGCAAAGCAAGGTCTGTTCAACCAAGGATCTCCGTTTGTATGCTGCGCGTGAATATATAGACCTCCACTTTATAGAAAGCAGCTGCCTGAAAAATGCAATCTGTGAAAGCGGTCTTGGAGAGCGAAGATTTAGAACACTCTTTCAAAACGATTACGGTGTAACGCCGAGCAAATACGTCACGCTCCGCCGTATTGAATACGCCCAAAACCTTCTTTCTTTTGAAAAGGCCTCGATTACCGCAACAGCTTCGCTCTGTGGCTTTTCAAACGTATATTATTTCAGTAAGGTTTTCAAAGCGGTATTGGGAATCTCCCCTTCCGAATTCCGAAAAAGCGTTGATGCGCTCACAGGTAGTTATTCAAAAATTGAACCATTGATTCGAGAATAAGCATCCAAACAAAATTCGCAAAAGTTATATCAAAAGTTAGTGCCTGATTAGCAAATACACGGCATAATTATAGCATCAAAAGAAACTGTAGTTAGTTTCAATGCTGAAAAAGGAGATTTTATCATGACGTATGCCTATTGCCGTGTATCGACCAAGCACCAAAGAATCGCCCGACAGATCACCAATATCACCGCTATCTACCCGAATGCAATTATCATCAAAGAATTTTACACAGGCACGACACAGAACCGCCCACATTGGGAGAAGTTCATCCCCCAAGTAAAAAAGGAAGACACCATCGTTTTCGACAGTGTCTCCAGAATGGCACGTAACAGCGCCGAAGGTTATAAGGATTATAAAATGCTCTACGAGCGCGGTGTCAACCTCGTCTTCCTC
>JAFTKJ010000076.1 GCA_017453305.1 Clostridia bacterium | reverse complement strand
TTTGCCCACATTCGCGTCAGCGAATATTTCACATTTGCGAAGCAAATATTTCACAGCAAAGCTATTTCACTTGCCCGCAAGGGCAAATTTCGTTGAAAAAAGCACACATTGTCTTGGTAGACAAATGTGTGCTTTTTTCTGGTGGGGGATGGTGGATTCGGACCACCGAAGTCAGTGACAACAGATTTACAGTCTGCCCCCTTTGGCCGCTCGGGAAATCCCCCATATGAAGGTCACGTTGTGTGACCCTTGGAGCTGGTGATCGGAGTCGAACCAACAACCTGCTGATTACAAATCAGCTGCTCTGCCATTGAGCCACACCAGCGAAATTGTTCTTAGCGAACTTGTTTCGCTTTCGCAACGGAGATATTATACCACATCCATTTTGCTTTGTCAAGCCTTTTTTGAAAAATATTTTTTCTTTTTTTCTATTGGCTCAAAGCTACGTCATTTGTGCCGTCGAATTCCATTTTTTCTTGCTTCTTTTTTCAAAGCTATTGACATCGTGTCCAGCAACCTTTATAATTAACAATAGTATTGGCATTTTACCGATCCGTAATGAAAAAGAAAGGCAGAAAAGGTAATATGATTTACGATGAAAACAGAAAGCAACCGATGCTGAACCGTAAGCTGTTTGAAAAACCAACCGCCGAATACCGCGGCACCCCCTTTTGGGCATGGAACTGCGACCTGCAAAAGGAGGAGCTGCTTCGCCAGATCGACATCTTCAAGGAGATGGGGCTTGGCGGTTTTCATATGCATTGCCGCGCCGGTATGTCCACAACCTATCTTTCTGATGAGTTTATGGACCTGATCAAAGCCTGCACCGATCATGCCAAAAAGAACGAGATGCTTGCATGGCTCTACGACGAGGATAGATGGCCTTCCGGCTTTGCCGGCGGCTACGTCACGCGTGAGGAAGCATTCCGCCAAAGAAGCATCACCTTTACCTGCGATCCAAATTACGCGCCTCGTAAGAATGCCGTTCTGCTCGCGCGCTTTGACGTAGTATTGGATGAGGATCTGTGTCTTGGATCTTATCGCAAGCTTGCTGACGGCGAGTGCGGCATCGGCACCGTTTGGTCTGTGTGGCGCGAAATCGCCGAGGACAGTCCTCGCTACAACAATCAATCCTATGTGGATACGCTGAACAAAAAAGCGATTGAAAAATTCATTGACGTAACACACGAACGCTATTTTGAAAAGGTTGGAGATCACTTCGGCACGACCATCCCCTCTATTTTTACCGACGAGCCGCAATTTACACGCAAGGGGACCTTGGCTTTTGCCGACAGTAAGCATAACGTCACGCTCCCATGGACCGATGACCTTGACGAAACCTTCACAGCCACCTATGGCAACTCCCTGATAGACCACCTCCCCGAGCTTTTGTGGGATCTGCCAAACGGTCAGGTCTCCTTGATCCGCTACCATTATCACGATCACGTATCCGAGCGGTTTGCGCAGGCGTTTGCCGACACCTGCGGAGTATGGTGCGATCAACATGGAATCGCACTGACGGGACACATGATGGAGGAGCGTACACTCCGCTCTCAAACAGCGGCAATTGGTGATTGCATGCGATCCTATCGCTCCTTTGGCATTCCGGGGATTGATATGCTTTGCGCGCACTTTGAATTCACCACCGCAAAGCAATGTCAATCTGCAGTGCATCAATACGGACGGACGGGTATGATGAGCGAGCTTTACGGCGTTACGGGCTGGGATTTTGATTTCCGCGGTCACAAGCTGCACGGCGACTGGCAAGCCACCTTGGGTGTCACCGTGCGTGTACATCATCTTTCGTGGGTTTCCATGAAAGGAACGGCAAAGCGCGATTACCCTGCCTCTATTTCCTATCAATCGCCCTGGTACAAGGAATACAGCTACGTGGAAGATCACTTTGCCCGTCTGAACACCGCATTGACGCGCGGTACCCCTCTGGTGCGCATCGGCGTCATTCACCCTGTGGAAAGCTATTGGCTACACTGGGGACCAAACGATCAGACACAGCTGATACGCGACAAGCTGGACGAAAACTTCCAAAACGTGACCAATTGGCTGTTGCGCGGCAATATCGATTTTGATTTTATTTGCGAATCCACCCTGCCGACTCAATGCGAGCGCGGCGGCGCCCCCTTGCGCGTAGGGAAAATGGCGTACGACGTGATCATTGTTCCGGAATGTGAAACAATTCGCTCCACCACGCTGGAGCGTCTGGAGGCATTCCGCGCCGCAGGCGGTAAGCTGGTATTTATGGGGGATGCTCCCAAATACGAGGATGCAAAAATTTCCTCCCGCGGACGTGATCTGTTTGAGTGTTCCCATCGGATTGCCTTCAGCCGCGGTGCGCTTTTAGAGGAGCTTTCCGGCGACAGAACCGTGGAGATCCGCGATTTCAAGGGGGCTTATACCGACAATCTCATCCACCAGCTCCGTCAGGATGGGGACGGTTTGTGGCTGTTCCTCTCACATTGCTGTGAGCCGTACAATAAGGACGTCGCAAACGAGCAAGGAATTCACGTTTACGTCAAGGGCAGCTACAAGCCTCAGCTTTGGGATACCGTAACGGGAGAGATCAAGCCCGTTAGCTTCCGCACGCATGGCGGTCGCACACATATCGTTTTGTCCTTGTACGACTATGACTCCGCACTCCTTTATTTGGAGAGAACCGATGAGGATTACGCCTATGAGTTGCCTCGCCTTTCCAAGCTTACACCGCTCGAGGCTTGCCGTCAGGCTTCCGAAGCCGTAAAATACACTCTCTCCGAGCCGAACGTTCTGCTTTTGGATATGGCCCGCTACGCCCTGGACAATGAGCCGCTTACCGGTCCCGAAGAGATCCTGCGTATTGACGCAGCGATCCGCCGCCGTTTGGGCTTCCCCACTGCCAAGGCACAGCCGTGGGTGATTGAAAACAAAAAGCCTGAACACACCGTAACCCTGGAGTTTGTGATTCACAGCGAGATCGATTATCCGACTCCTTTCCTTGCTTTGGAGGACGCCGATGTTGCAACCATTGCTTGGAATGGCGCTGAGGTAATCGAAAAAGCGGACGGTTACTACACCGACCGCGCCATTCAAAAGCTGGCTCTGCCTCCTTTGCATAAGGGGGAGAACGTTCTTCGTGTTACGCTCCCCTTTGCCGAGCGCTCCAACTGCGAGGCGGTGTACCTGTTAGGTGAATTCGGTGTGCGTGTGACCGGTCGCCGCTTGACCGTAACGGAGCTCCCCAAAACCTTGGGCTTTTCCGATCTGACCTATCAAGGGCTACCCTTCTACGGAGGTGCCGTATCCTATCATATCCCCGTTTCGACGAACGAGGATTGGAAGGGTGCCATTTGGATTCCGCATTATACCGCTGCCGTAAACACGGTTGAGGTCGACGGCGAAAAGCGTTCGGTCGTGGCATACCCTCCGTACGTGGGAGAAATCGGAACGATTCCGGCGGGTGACCACACCGTTACTGTAACGGCATATATTTCCCGACGCAACTGCTTTGGCGACGTGCACGACGCGGACGAATGCCTCTCGTGGCAAGGACCTGCGGCTTGGACAACCAAAGACTCCTCCTGGACCTATGAATACCGTTTGCGTCGCACAGGTATTTTAACAGCGCCCACTCTTTTAGAAAAGAAATAAACATTCCATCAAAACAGCAAGAGGCTGTCTCAAACGGAAAACGTTTGGGGCAGTCTCTTTTTGATCAAAGCTCTTGCAATTTTTCAAAATGATCCTTTAAGGAGGGGTACAGCCGATTGTAAAGTGCGTAATATTGCATGTAAGCGTCGTGATTTTGCTTGTTTGGATCAAAAACAAGCTTGTTGCGCACAGCGGTCTGACAGCCTGCCTCCACCGAGGGATATACCCCTGCCGCACAACCACCGAGGATCGCCGCACCAAGCGCCGCGCCCTCTGAGGATTCCTTGATCTGAATGGGTAAGCTGTAGACGTCGGTGATCATCTCACGCCAAAACGCACTCTTGGCACCGCCGCCGCACAAAGCCATCTCACGCACATCGATACCGACTTCGCCGATCAGCTCCAGACAGTTGTAAAGCGAATATGCTACGCCTTCCATGACCGCGCGTGCCATGTGGTACTTGCTGTGCATGGCGGAAAGTCCAAAGAATACACCGCGCGCATTGGCATCCAGGATCGGCGTACGCTCCCCCATCAGGTAGGGCAAATAAAGCAAGCGCTCCGCCCCGATGGGAAGCGCGGCACACGCATTGTCCAGCTCGCGATATCCGTCACCGCCGCCAAGCGTGTTGCGAAACCATTGCAGGGAGAGCCCTGCCGCCTGCGTGACCCCCATCACGTGCCAGGTACCCGGAACGGCGGCGCAGAAGGTGTGAATGCGTCCGCGCGGATCGATGACGGGCTGCTTTGTAGGAGCAAAGACCACGCCGCTGGTACCAATGGTGGTGAATGCCTGCCCATCACGGCAAACACCCGTACCGATTGCCGCCGCTGCGTTATCCCCCGCTCCACCTGCCACGGGAATGCCAACGGGAAGTCCCGTTTGTTCTGTCGCCGCGACTTGGATGTATCCTGTGACCTCGGGGCTTTCATAAACACGTGCAAGGAAAGAGGGATCAATCCCAAGAATACGGCAAAGCGCTTCGCTCCAACGGCGCTCCTTGACATCCAGCAGCTGCATACCCGAAGCGTCCGAAACCTCAGTAGCGTATTCGCCCGTAAGCTTGAAACGGATGTAATCCTTTGCCAGAAGAATATGCGCCACGCGCGCGAAATTCTGAGGCTCGTGCTTTTTGACCCACATCAGCTTGGAGGCGGTGAAACCGGGCAGCGCAGGGTTTGCGGTGATCTCCACCAGCTTCTCTCTGCCCACTAAAGCTTCGATCTCGGCACATTCCTCGGCGGTGCGTCCGTCACACCAAAGAATGGCGGGGCGAATGACCTCATTCCGCTCATCTAAGAGGACAAGGCTGTGCATCTGTCCCGAAAGTCCAATACCGACAATCTCGCCGTCCCCGGCTTTTGCAGTGATCTCGCGAAGGGTTTTACACGCCGCCTCCCACCAATCGTCGGGGTTCTGCTCTGCCCAACCGTTTTGCGGCTGAAAAAGCGGATATTCCGCAGTGGCTGAGGCAACGGCGTTGCCATCAAGATCGAACAGCACACTTTTGGTACCCGAGGTACCAACGTCAATTCCAATCAGATATTTCATGTCTTGCTCCTTACAGTAAAGTGGGGATCGTCTCCTCGGGGTGAGGATTATCTTGCCTTTATCTTTTATTTTTGAACTGCGTCAAAGCAAACGCGCATACGCTCCCGCGCACCGAGGTGCACGCACTTGAAATCCACCAAGCGCTTGTGCGGCTCGTTTGCAAAGCGCAATACCGAATAGTCACTTTCCACGTCGCTGTCGTTGATCAGCTCCACCGTGTATTCGTCCAGCCAGCGTTCCGAAATTTTAGCATAGCTCAAGCCGTGACCAAAATCGTAGACGCACTTCCCTTCAAAGAAGCGGTAGGTTCGGTTTTTCATGCTGTAGTCCTCAAAGGGCGGCAGATCCTCGACCGAGCGATAAAAGCTGACGGGCAACCGTCCCGACGGAGAGATTTTGCCAAACAGAATATCCGCAAGCGCAGTTCCACCCTCGGCGCCCGGATAAAAGCATTGCACGACGGCGTTGCAATTTTGATCGGCGTAGGAAAGTCCCACGCAGCTTCCGCTGACGTTGACCAGCACCGTGGGCTTTCCAACCGCCACGATCGCCTCGATCAGCTCTCTTTGCACCTCAGGGAGCGCAATATCAATGCGATCCCCACAGTTAGCACTGTTGCTCGCGCCTTCCTCCCCCTCCATCGAGGGTTCAAGTCCGACGCAAAGTACCACCGCGTCGGCACGTCGCGCGGTAATGATCGCCTCGTGCAAGGGCTTTTCCGCCCAGGCACTCGGTTTGCGGAACAGATGCGAGCCGCGTGCGTAAAGGACCTCTCCCGAGCAGGCATTCCGAATGCCGCTTAAAAGCGTGGTATAATGCGAGGGTGTGCCGTTATAGTTGCCCAACAGCATGGAGGGATTATCGGCATTGGGACCGATGACGGCAATCGTTTGATTGGAATCAAGCGGCAAAACGCCGTCGTTTTTGAGAAGCACCATGCTCTTTTGCGCCATTTTGAGATTGAGCTCCCGATGCGCTTCGCAGTCCACGACCTCGTAAGGAATGGAATTGTACTCGCAATCCTCATCGAACATGCCAAGACGGAAGCGTGCTTCAAACAGCTTTTCCACCGCTGCGGTGATGGTCTCCTCATCGATAAGATCCCTTTCATACGCCTCATAAAGCCATTGGTAGGCATCACCGCAGTTGAGCTGACAGCCGCGATTGACCGCCAAAGCTGCGCTTTCTGCCGCATCGTTTGTCAGCTTGTGGTTTTTGTTGATATCCATGATCGCGCCGCAATCCGACACCACGTAGCCGTCAAATCCCCACTCGCCGTACAGAATCTCCTGCAGCAGTCGCTCGGAGGCACAGCACGCCTCCCCGTTGACGCGGTTATAAGCACCCATGACGGCAGAGGGATGTGCGTGATCGATGCAATATTTGAATGCCCACAGGTAAGTCTGGCGCAGATCCTCTTCACTTACACATGCATCAAAGCCGTGACGCAGCCCCTCGGGACCGCTGTGCACTGCAAAGTGCTTAAGTGTTGCGTCCAGCTTACGGTGCTTTCCCTCTCCCTGCAGACCTCGTACGAACGCCGCGCCCATACGCCCGGTCAGGTAAGGATCCTCACCATAGGTTTCGTGTCCGCGTCCCCAACGGGGATCACGGAAAATATTGATATTAGGCGACCAATAGGTCAAGCCCTGATAAATATCGGTAGACCCGAATTTTCGGTATTCGTTGTATTTTGCGCGCGCCTCGTCCGATATAGCGGTGGCAACACGCTCCATCATGTCGGTATCAAACGTTGCCGCCATACCGATCGCTTGCGGAAATACCGTAGCAACGCCCGAGCGTGCCACGCCGTGCAGAGCCTCGTTCCACCAATTGTAGGCAGGGATCCCCAAGCGTTCGATCGCAGGGGAATCATAGCGCATCTGCGAGATCTTTTCCTCAATGGACATCTGTTCCACCAATGCTTTTGCTCTTTCCAAAAAGGTCATTAAAATATCCTCTCCTTCCAAAAACCGGTTGCTGTGATCAAATTGTGAACATAATTTCATTCATAATGCTTTCCAGGCGCTCCTGCCTTCCGCTGGTGTTGGTGGTGACGTCCCCCATGGCAAGAGCGTAAGCCTCCAGCTCCTGCATGCTTGCCGTCCCCTCAACGATCCGCTTTCCAATTCCGCTTTGATAGCTTGCATAGCGCTTGGAAACAAAAGCATCGATGCGACCGTCGCGGATCATTTTGTCGGCAATACGAAGTCCCAGTGCAAAGGCGTCCATGCCCGCGATGTAGGAGAGGAACAGATCCTCCGCCGTATTGGAACCGCGGCGCGCCTTGGCATCAAAGTTCAAGCCGCCCTTGGTAAAGCCGCCCGACATGAGCACCTCGTACATGCAAAGCGCCGTTTCATAGACGTTGGTGGGAAATTGGTCGGTATCCCATCCCAGGAGCATATCTCCCTGGTTTGCGTCAATCGAACCAAAAGCACCGTTGATGCGAGCCACGCGCAATTCATGCTGGAAGGTGTGTCCCGCAAGGGTGGCGTGGTTTGCCTCAATGTTCAACTTGAAATCACGGTCCAGCCCATATTTTCTCAAAAAAGCAAGCACGGTGGATGCATCAAAATCGTACTGATGCTTGGTTGGCTCCTTGGGCTTTGGCTCAATGTAAAAATCTCCCGTGAAACCGATGGAGCGCGCGTAATCTACCGTCATGCGCATCAGGCGCGCCATATTTTCCTGCTCCAATGCCATATCGGTGTTCAACAGCGTTTCATAGCCTTCTCTGCCGCCCCAAAAAACGTAGCCCTCACCGCCGAGCGCCGTGGTGATCTCAATCGCCTTTTTGATCTGTGCCGCAGCAAAGGCAAATACGTCTGCATTGGGAGCCGTCCCCGCTCCATGCATGTAGCGTTTGTTCCCAAAGCAGTTTGCCGTACCCCAAAGCAGCTTTTTGTTGTGCTCCTCCATCAGGGAACGCAGCAACACCGTGATCTCGTCCAGACGTGCATTACTCTCTGCAAGGCTTTCTCCCTCGGGTGCAACGTCTCGATCGTGGAAGCAGAAATAGTCGATGTCGAGCTTATCCATCAATTCAAATGCGGCGTACGCCTTATTTTTTGCGCTTTGCATGGGATCGCTCGTGCCATAGCTTTTATCGATCGTCCCCACGCCGAACATATCCGTTCCTTCCGCACACATCGTATGCCAATACGACATGGCAAAGCGGAGCTGCTCACGCATCGTCTTGCCCGCGATCACCTCATCGGGGTTGTAAAAATGAAATGCCAAAGGATTTTGCGATGACGCACCCTCGTATTGAATTTTGCCGATCTTTTCAAAAAATTCCATCAGAACCTCCTAAGTGTCCGCCGCGCGTGTCCGGCCGGCGGGAGTAGGCGTTGCCTCTGTATATTATTTTACAAAAAAACACTTGACTTATCTTGCCAAATTCTATATAATATATGGACAATATTTAAGATTTTGAAGGGGGTGTGACGTTGTTTTACGAATCTGCCAATTCCATGCGCGCAAATTTGTGCAAGACCGAAAGCGGCACGGATTTTTCCTTTCCCTTACATTTGCACAGCAGCTTTGAGTGGATCACCGTGACCGAAGGCGAGATGCAGGTGACGGTTGACGGTGTTTGTCATACTCTATGCATGGGAGAGTCGGTGCTGATATTCCCTCATCAGGCGCACGCCCTGCATACTCCCACCCACAGCCGCCATTTTTTATGTATCTTTTCGCAAAAGCTGGTGCAAGCGTACAGCAAAAGCGTAACGGGAAAACGCCCCAAAAGCAACCTCTTTACACTCTCTCCGTTTTTTCTGAACGAGCTGCTTTCAGCGCACGTCAGCGAGTACTCGGAGTACCGCCTCAAGGGACTCCTTTATTCTCTTTGCGGCGAATTTGACACACAAGCCGAATACGTTGAACGCCGCGGAGACGGTGCAGAGCTCCTTGACGTGATTTTTGATTTTGTGGAACGAAACTATACCAAGGATTGCTCCCTGCACGCGCTTTCGGCGCACACGGGCTATCACTACGTGTATCTGTCTCATTGCTTCAAGCAATATACGGGGCTTTCCTACACCGATTACGTCATCCGTTATCGCGTCAACGAGGCAAGCTACCGCCTACGCAACGGCACGGAAACGATCCTGCAGACCGCTTATGATTGCGGCTTTGACTCTCTGCGCTCCTTCAATCGAAATTTCAAGCGCGTAACCGCCCTCACGCCACAGGAATACCGCGACAAAAAAGGGTAAAAAGCGGTGCCTCGTACAAACATGTACGAGGCACCGTTTTTTTACCCTTAGGGCTTACTGATGACGTGAGGCGTGGGAATCGTTCCGTTTATGACGTCCTCCTCGGTAAAAGAGGTCATGAGGATCTCCTTTGCGCCCGTGCGCTCTCGGTCATAGATAAGATAGATGCGTTCTCCGCAAAAATCAACGTCGGGATAGGAAACGCTCTTGCGTGTATCGACGCAGCATTTGTGCGCCCAGGTCCTGCCCTCGTCCTCGGAGAGGGATACGGTCAGATTGGTACGGTCGGTCGGGTGATCGCTATGCACGCGCAACAGCTTTCCCGATGGCGTATAACCAACGTACAGACGGGTGTTGGGATGCGTAATGCCGTTGAGCACTGCGGGTGTCCAGGTCTTGCCGCCGTCAGCGGATACACTCTCTCCGATCTGCCCCAGTCGCGTGCGCGCCAGCATGTGAATGCTGCCATCCGCTCTTTGATAAACCATCGTTTCGTCAAACGGAGTATCCAGCTTTTCGGCACCGTAGTGGCGCTCCAGCGTTTTGCCGCCGTCGCGAGAAAGGCTGTAGCCGTAGCGGTCACAGGTCTGGTCGTAGTTACAATAAAACCACGTGCCGTCCGCAAGCACCGTGGGCTTACAGCGCAAAAAGCCTATACCAAGATAGCGCGGTGCGGAAAATTGCGGCTCGGCGGCGTCGGGATCCTCGCAAATCATTTCCCAGCAAGCGTGTGTAAAATCATTAAAGAGATATCCGTCTACCACGACCTCGATACGGTTCTCGTTGCGCTCAGGTGGAATCTCGGGTGCAGGATGTGTATCGTTTTGCACCCAGAAAACGTGCAGGTGCCCCAATGGATCGATCCACAACTGAATATCCAACGCTTGCACAAAGCGCTCCTTGGAGCTGGGAATGACAAGATAGGGAGTGGAAAAGCTCTCGCCGCCGTTGTCGCTGTAGGTCAAAAGATTATAGTTCTCCATATGCGGCTCTCGCGTGCCACCCGAGTACCAGCCCGCATACACTCTGCCGCCGCGTGTAACGGCAACGGTGGGACAGCCCTGATACTGTCGGATCTCCTCGGCGTATCTTTGATCGGTCGGTCGTATCAGCACCTCGCACGGTGCATCCTTGGCATGTAGCATTATCTTGCCCCCCTTTGTGATTGGTGGTTTCATTATAATCCATGAGAGCGAATTTGTCAAGTTTTTTCCAAAAATTCCAAAAAAGCGAGAGAGATAACCGTTCACTCCACAATTTATAGAAGCGAAAAGTGTCAAATATCTTGACAAAACGACGCGAGCTGATTATAATGAAGTCAACAAAGGTTTTATGGAGGCACATATGGAGTCAGTCAGACAAAAATGGTTGGACATGATCGGATATGCGAAGGAGGAATTGCCCTCCCCGACCCCGACGCTCATTTCCACCTTTGAGCACCCCGAATTTCACGCCGAGCTGTATCTGCAAAAAAACGGGAAGGGACGCACGCAACGCGTTCTGCTTGCCGTTCCGCACGATCTCAAATTCCCCGCGCCTGCCGTGGCGGTTCCCTTTTATTTTCCCGAGGCAATGCTTGGTGTTGCCCCGTTCGATCAACGGGATCTTTCAGGCTATGCGGGCATTGAAATGATGCTTCACCTCGTGCGCCGCGGCTATGCGGTGGCAAGCGCTGACGCGTATCATCTGACCTACCGGCAAAGTGAAAAGCCCATTCGCGATTTCAGCCGTTGGCAGGATGCCGGAGAGGCGCTCTTGCGCGATCACCCCGATTGGACCGGTATTGGAAAGCTGGTCTATGATACGCAATTGCTCATAGACGTCCTTGCGCAAGACGCACGCGTGGACGCTGACCGCATCGGCATTGCAGGGCATTCCCTGGGCGGCAAAATGGCATTTTACACAGGCTGTCTGGATCCTCGCGTCAAGGCGATCCTTGCAAGCGACTTTGGCTTTGGATGGGAACAGAGCAATTGGAATGAGGTATGGTATTGGGGCGAGAAGCTGAACGCGCTGACGGAGCTCGGTATGGATCACACCGAACTGCTCTCCTTGTTTGCCCCCAAGCCCTTCTGCCTTCTGGCAGGCGAATATGACAATGAAGAAAGCGGCGTAATGATGCGACGCACCAAAGGATACGCGCCCAATGACCCCAATTTGAAGATCATCAATCACGCAAGCGGTCACCGTCCCCCCGCGTGGGCATTAGAGGCGGGCTATGCCTTTTTGGACCGCGCATTGCATAACGACCGCACTCAAACGGAGGAGTAAGCATGAATGCAAAAAGAGTTATTGTAGACGGACTTGCAAAGATCGAGGTCAATGGCAAGATTCTTGAACCTTGCGCCTTTATGACCTACCGCCCCGACGCACGCATTTTTGCCGATTTTCAACGCGCGGGCATTCCATTTGCAAGCTTTGGTGCATATGCGCCCGACCATGGAATCAATCACTATGCCGGGCTCTTCCCCATGGCGCCGCACTTTTGGATAGGAGAGAACACCTACGATTTTTCAGAAGTTGACCGCACCCTGGAGATGCTCTGCCCTACGGGACGTGAAGCGTACGTTTTTCCGCGTGTCTACCTTGATACTCCCTCCTGGTGGGATGAGGCACATCCCGAGGAGCTTTGTCTTGACGACGAGGGCATTGCTCTGCATCAGTCCTTTGCTTCAAAGCTTTGGCTGGAGGATGCAACCCGTGCCCTGCACGCGCTGATGGACCACGTCAACGCTTCCAAATGGAGTGAGTGCGTGGTGGGCTATCACATTGCCGCGGGAGGCACCGAGGAGTGGACCTATCATGCCTACACAAACGGGGATTTTCATTTGGATTTTTCCAAGCCGAACCAACGCGCGTTTGGCAGATGGTTGGAAAAGAAATACCAAACGCTTGATGCTTGGAGCCGCGCATGGGGCAAGCCCTGCACCGATTTTTCCGCCCCTGAATTTCCAAGCATTCTGGCGCGCTGCTACGCCACGAAAGGCGCTTTGCGTGATCCTGCACGCGAGATGCAAGCCATCGACTTTGGGGAATACACCAGCGACATTTTTGCCGACGCCATTTTGCACCTTTGCCATGCGGTCAAGGAGCATTCGAACGGCACGCGCTTAGCAGGCGTATTTTACGGGTATAACGTCTTTTTGATCCATCCCGACAAGGGACACTTTGCCCTTTCCAAGGTGCTCTCCTCCCCCGACGTGGATTTTGTTGCCGCCACGGGGTATCGTCCCGAGCCGGGCGGCGCGTGGTCAACCAATGCAACCATTGCCTCGGCAAAATTGCGCCAAAAGCTCTTTTTCTGCGAGGGTGATATCCGCACACATCTGAGCCGCAATCTGGCAGTGGCGCTTCCCCACGTTGTTTCCAAAAATGACTATTACACCACGCCCGTATGGCGTCCCCTGGCAAGCCCCGAGTTGACCGTTTCCGCTCTAAAAAAGGCAAGTGCGCGTGTATTGACCGAGGGTGCCGCCGTTTGGTGGTTTGATATGTTTGGCGGCGCGTTTGACGACCCGCGCATCATGCAGCTCTTTGAGAGCTTTGCCGATATGATGAAAAAGCGCACCGCAGAGCCGCTTTTGCGCGACGTTGCCTACATCATCAACGAAAAAGGATTTTCGCGCTTGCGCCGACAAAATACCGTGGCGGCGGAAATCAACCGCGAGCAGATCCATTCGCTCTCAAAAATGGGCGCGCCCTGCGACATGTACGAAGCGCAGGATCTCTTATGTGACAATTTCCCCGCCGACCGCTACAAGCTCTTGATTCTATCCGGGTTCTACGGTGAGGACAAGGAGCTAAAAGATGTCATTGAGCAAAAGCTCTGCCGACGCGGCAAAACGCTGCTGTGGCTGCAGTTCTCAAACGATGCCATGACAGACATTCCCACCTCCTACGATCCCTACCAAAAGCCCATGCGCGCGTGCTTTGAGGGAGTGTGCTTCCCTGAGTCTCCCGCATCCTGCCCACGCTTTGCCGCAGAGGCACTGGACGGCGCATATCCGCTTGCCTTTTTTGAGGATGACTATACCCCTGCCGTAATCGCCAAGGAGAGCGACAGAGGTTGCCATATCGTCAGTCTGCTCCCCAATCTTCCAAGCAAGCTTTTGCGTGAGATCGCTATCTTGGCAAGTGCACATGTCTACACCACCAAGGATGATATCATCTACGCGGGCGGCAATTACGTTGCCATTCACGCCTGCACCGAGGGAGAAAAACGGATTTATCTCCCCCTACACGTCAAAGCATTGGTGGATACCGACACGGGCGAACGTCCGTATTTGCACGACGGCATCTTTACCGATTTCAAGATGAAACAATTTGAAACTCGACTGTTCCGCATTGAGCGATAAAACGAGTGTAGCATTCTGTAAAACCTTCATTTATATATCGTCGCCCCGAAAAAAAAGTAAAAAGCGCCTTAAAAGCTTAAAAAAGTTAAAAAAAGCCCTTGACAAAAGGTCGGAGTTGTGCTATAATAACTCTACCTCTGCCCAAGGGCTTTTTTGTTGTGCGCAAATTTGCGTACGACAATGCGCTGCCATTGTGCCACCCAGACGGGTTTGGCCGCGTTCCTTTTTCAGAGGGAGGTACACAGGCGTTCTTTGCAGAGCGTCAAGTAAATTTTATATGGGAGGTGCCGCTAAATGGCTAATGATGCACGAGTCAAAATTACTCTGGCATGCACCGAGTGCAAGCAGAGAAATTATGACACAAAGAAAAACAAGAAAAATGACCCGGACAGATTGGAACTCATGAAGTATTGCAAATTCTGCCGCAAGCACACAACGCACAAGGAAACCAAATAATCCTTGGGTGTAAGAAAGGAATCTATAATATGAAAAAGACAGGAACTCTGCGCAGAACGCTCTCTGCTCTCTGCGCCCTGATGATGATGATTTCCCTCTTTGTTGTCCCTGCGTTTGCAGAAGAAGCTCAGGAAAATGCCGAAAAGACCGGTCTTTCCACCGCTGCGATCATCTGGATCGTCATCGGCGGTGTGATTCTGGTTGCAGCAATCGTGCTCGGTATCAAGTTCCGTGAGCAGATCGGCAAGACTCTGGTCGTTTACAAGAGCGAGTTCAAGAAGGTTTCTTGGCTCTCTTGGAAGGACACGAAAAAGAGCTCTTGGATCGTTCTTGGCGTTTTGGTTGCTTGCGCAATCGTCATTTGTCTGTTGGATCTCGGCTTGTTCGAGGGCTTTATGGCAATGATCAATGCGTTTGGCAAGCTGTTTGCCGCATAAGGTAAAACGAAATGAGCGATATCAATGAAATGAACGTAGGTCCGAGATGGTACGTGGCACATACTTATTCCGGATACGAAAACAAAGTTAAGGCAAGTCTTGAAAAGATCATCGAAAACCGCGGACTTGGTCATTTGATCTTTGACATCAGCATTCCTACCGAGATCGTCATCGAAAAGAACGGCGACGTCGAAAAGGAAGTGGAGAACAAGATCTTCTCCTGCTACGTCTACATTAAAATGATCATGAACGAGGAAAGCTGGCACGCAGTCCGTAACATTACGGGCGTTACCGGCTTTGTAGGTCCCGGATCCCGCCCCACCCCCTTGACCGACGAGGAGGTTGCCGCATTGGAGATCGAACAGGTACAGCAGGTCAAGCTCTCCTTCGCCATTGGCGACGAGGTACAGATTGTCAGCGGCTTGTTTGAAGGCTACAGCGGTGTGGTGCAGACCATTTCCGAGGATCTCAAAAACGTTACCGTGCTGATCAAGCGCGGAAACCGCGATATGCCCGTTGAATTGGAATGCAGCGAGGTAAAGGCGGTCAATTAACCGTTTCCGGCAACAAACATTGTTGCACGTGGGAGGAAGAAAATTTTTTACTACACATTCTTCCGCAAAAAACCACATTTGGAGGTAATTTATTATGGCAAAGAAAATTTTAGGTTATATCAAACTGCAGCTTCCTGCAGGTAAAGCAACTCCCCAGCCTCCCGTAGGTCCGGCTCTCGGTCAGTACGGCGTGGCAATTCCCGTATTCACCAAGGAATTCAATGAAAGAACGAAGAACGACATCGGTATGATCATCCCCGTTGTTATCACTGTTTACGCAGACCGTTCCTTCACCTTCATCACCAAGACTCCTCCCGCTCCCGTTCTGATCAAGAAGGCAGCAGGCATCGAGTCCGGTTCCGCAGCCCCCAACAAGACCAAGGTCGCAAAGCTGACCAAAGAGCAGGTTAAGAAGATTGCTGAGACCAAGATGCCCGACTTGAACGCGGCAAACGTTGAAGCAGCTATGAGCATGATCGCCGGTACTGCACGCTCCATGGGCGTTACCGTCGAGGAGTAATAGGGGGTAACGAACAATGGCAAAAATGGGTAAAAAGTATATCGACAGCGCAAAGCTGTTTGAAAGAGCAAAGGCTTACGAAGTAGCAGAGGCTATGAATCTGGTTTGCCAGACTTCCAAGGCTAAGTTTGATGAGACCATCGAGGTTCACGTTCGTCTGGGCGTTGACTCCCGTCAGGCTGACCAGCAGGTCCGCGGTGCGTTGGTTCTTCCCAACGGTACCGGTAAGAAGGTTCGCGTTCTCGTATTCGCTAAGGGCGACAACGTTCAGAAGGCTCTGGACGCAGGCGCTGAGTACGCAGGCGGTGCTGAGTACGTTGAAAAGATCACCAAGGAAAACTGGTTCGAGTTCGACGTTGTTATCGCTTCTCCCGACATGATGGCTGTTATCGGTCGTCTGGGTAAGGTGCTCGGTCCTAAGGGACTTATGCCTTCTCCCAAGGCCGGTACCGTTACTCCCGACGTTGCTAAGGCTGTTACCGAAGCAAAGGCAGGTAGAATTG
>JAFTKJ010000075.1 GCA_017453305.1 Clostridia bacterium | reverse complement strand
CGTCGGGGTTTTCTTTATGCAGCATTGTAACCGCTGCATTTCAGAAGTGCTTCTTTTTCCGCATTGGAGAGATTGAGCGTATTGACGTACACCTTGACCTGCGCTTCACCGTGGACATTCCGATACTGCTCATTTTTCTTTCCTCCAAGTTTTTTAGAATTTTCTCTTGACAAATTCCGCCGTGTGTGGTAAACTGGAGAAGCAAGAGGGGCGGCGGAATGTTCCCCTCGAGCTTCTTAGGTTGGTCGTTCGGGATTAGTTGGTAGCTGTCCGAGCGACCTTTTCTTTTTACTTGCCCGCTACGTAGTCGAGCAGCTTGACGATCTCGCTGTCAGACCAGCCGACGGATTTGAGATAGTCCATCAGCCGTTTGAGTGTGCCGTCTCTCATCATCTCGACATCATCCTCTCTGTCCGTATTGCAAACGTCCGCCCTTTTCATGCTTTCACCTCTTTTCTTTCCTTGCGCTCCGATGACACGCGTTTGCGCTCGTTTGTTCATCGTGATTACATCATACACTATTTCGTGTCGTTTGTCAATGGGTTTTTGAAATTTTTTGATTTATTTTTTCAACAACTTATTGACAGCGGACATTTTTTCGTGTATAATAAAAATATCAATATGAAGGGAGATGCAATAAAAAATGCCACTAACTATGGGTGAAAAAATCAAAATAATTCTCGGACGTAGAAATATGACGTTGTCTGAATTAGCGGAAAAAATCGGGCAATCGAGGCAAAATCTATCAAACAAGATGGGGCGAGATAACTTTTCCGAAAAAGAGTTATCTGAAATCGCCAAAGCACTTGACTGTTCCTATGAAGCACATTTTGTGATGAATGATACAGGCGAAGAGGTGTAAGAAGGAAAAAGCAAATGCCCATCAAGTACAAAAGCAACAGAAAACGGAGAGCCGTGAAAGCTCTCCGTTTTTTTCGCAAAAACCTATTGACAAAGCGGTGCCCGCTGTGATATAATAACGACAGAGGGGCACCGATGACGGTTGCTTCTCCCGTTTGCGATAAAGAATAACCGCCTACGTTTGGAAGCAGAGGCGGTTATTTCTTTTTACTCGTGAAAGACAGGACGGCAATGATCGTTGTGACCAGTGCCAATACAAAGCCGGAGAACTGCATCAGCTGCTCAAAGGTTATGTAATCCATCGTTATCACCTCCCTCCGGTCGGAGGGAGAAAAGAAAATGTTTGCTCCCTCCGGTTCAGGAGAAAGCAACCGCCACCGTATGGTGCCCATGGGCATTACTGCCATCGTTAGTATAGCATATCTTGGAAAACTTGTCAAGACCTTTTTACAGAGAACGGAGAGCCGTGAAAGCTCTCCGTTTTTGCTTTTCGTTTTTGATATTTCCCCGACGGGCGTGCCCGTCGGGGTTTTCTTTATGCAGCCTCGTAACCGCTGTATTTGAAAAGTGCTTCTTTTTCCGCAGCGGACAGATTGAGCGTATTGATGTACGCCTTGACCTGCGCCTTGCCGTGAACATTCCGATATCCTGCCCAGCCTGCAAGCATGTATTTCTGCGCGGCGGTCAGCTTCAGGGACTCGATATACGCGATCACCTTCTTCTTCCGCGAGCCTGCGATCGCATTCCCACGTCGGTCGGTGTCCGCCGTGATCTCCCGCACGGTCGCCACGATCAGCGCCAGCTTCTCCACGGGGATCGCCTCGGCAAACAGCACCGTCCTCTCCTCGGTGTCCTCGCCCAAAAGGTCGTCCAAAGCCAACTGATAGTACGTGTTCCAAACAAATCGGATCGCCTTCGCCTGCTCCTCCTGCGTCGCTTTTTTGAACGCATCGAGCTTGACCAGATCCGCCACCACCGTGTCCGCGACGGAATAGATCTTCGCAAACTGCTTTTTCTCCGCACGCGTCAATTCGATCACCTCGCCGTCAACAGTCACGCTGTCGCCAAGAGAGCGCGGCAAGACCTTGTACCCCGCCTCCACCAGCGGGCGGATCGCCTCGCGCGTGTCGCGGCTCAACGATCCCAGATCCTCGTCGATCATCAGCCCCGCGATCGTCGCTACCATCTTGTCGTCTCCCGCCTCAATCGCGGCGTTCAGATCGGCGCTGTAGCTCTGCACGGTGAATTGGCTTTCCACCGTGTACCCGAATTGCGGAAAGAACCGATTGGAAACGCCTGTGAAAAGATTGTACGCATTGCGCACGGGGAAGCCCAGAAGCTGACCTGTTGCGTAGGTCGCTTTTTTCACGTTTCCAAGGAACTCTTGTTTAGAAACCTCTTTCCCCTCAATCCAGGCGCCGCTCATATCCATCAAGCTCTTTGCCCCCTCCGCTATGTCGTTGAGGGTAGAATACAGGAAATGATCCGCCTCATAGCCGTCTGCCAGCATCGAATACACGTCACGAATGACGGGCAAGCCGCCAAGCAGGTTCCCGAAGAAATCACCTGCGGTGTTTTTGACAATCTCCTCTTCCTCCTTGTCATCGTTTTTGGCAAGCAAGGAATTGATTCCCAGCGCAATTATCGCACAGTAAAGCGCATTGGAAAGATGTGCTGCAAGCGCACGTCGCAGTTTTTTTCTTGCGTGCTTCAAGGCAAGCTTCAACGCCTGTCTCTCCTCGGGGGAAAGATCCCCCTTTTTCAGGCGACGCTTGATCGCGGAAATCTCCCCCACCGCATCCAGAACGCGCGCCATGCTTTTCACGATATCAGCGGAAAACATCGTCAATGCTTTACGGATTTCCCCAGCCGAGCGCATCCAGCCCGTCCGTTCACTTGCCAAAGCGTTCTGCTGTGTTTCCAGAATCACACGCGTCAAAAGCTCTCCCGCAGCCCTCTTGTTTTCCTCACTTCCGATCTTTGCACCGCCATTTTTTTCGATTTGCACCTGGCACGCACCAAACAGAAGCTCATTCATTTTTCGGTCGATCCGACCGATATCCGACAAGAGCTTATCCCCACCCTTGCCCAGCTTGTCCACGACACCGCGCGACAGAGCCGCAGCGTTTTCGTGATTTCGAACCTCGGCAAGATGGCAATATCGGTCAATCTCACTTCCTTTGTTTTTCACACCAAACGCCTTGACGATGCAATCGTAATCCAAAATATTGGTTGCCGCCAAAAGGGATGCTGCTTGCGAGAAACGCACCTTGATGTTCAGTGCCAATTGGAAAACCACAAATTTTTTCCGAACGGTACCGATCACGCGGTTCCACCAACGGTCAGCGGCCTCCGTTCTGACGGTGCCTTCGATATTCCGCATCATTTTGAAAAGATAATCGCAAAGATCACGTCCTGCCTTGGTGGACTGCAAACGGCTCTTGATCGTAATCGGACGGTTCGGATTGCTTGACTTGACGTTCCGATTGTAGAGCTTATTGAAGGTATCGGTCGGAACTGCCAAATGTGCGTAAAGAGCGACCTGCTTCACATGGTGCAGAACAACGTCCGTCGCACGACCGATCGACAGCATGCTCGCCGCTCCCTGTACGCGGCTCTTGTTAAACGAGGCATTCGTCACACGGTCCGTATACTCCAAAAAACTCATTTTATCAATGGTTTTCGCAACCTCGGCAGTGACAAGCGTCATGTAATACCCCTCCTTGACGTTTGTCGTACCATAGCGCCGATAGTCGGTAGCACGCTTGAGAGTGGTCGCGCGCGCCATCATGTCCTCCAAAATTTTGATATAGGCAAGATCCTCCTTCGAAAACTGCGCTTCAAGAGCTTTTTTTTGCTCCTTTACCAAGTCCTTCATCGAATCCCGATCCAAAGAAGCGGAAGGATTCGGTTCAAGCGGATCAAAGCAGTACTGAACCCGATCGCTGTGCTTATCATCCGTCCACGCAAGCTCGCGTGCCGTCTTACGGTCAACGTTAATGCCAAACCCACCCTTTACCAAATGCGCATGGGAATCCACGTCCTTTCCCGTCATATAAAGATTCATCGCATTCTCCAAGGGAATCCTTTTCCCCTGATACTCCACGGTGTGCTCCTGCAAGCGCTTGTGATAGGCTTTGTGTTCCTTCAAAAACGCCTCGCGTGCACGGCCAATATCCAACTCCTCCCAAGACGCCTCAATCCCGCCGCGAGAAAGGGCTTCAAATGTTTCCATAAAGAAACCGCCCTCAATATATTGGTCGCCAAAGCGCATCACGGAACGGGGATCGGTATTCTCGCGACCGTAGGTCGTCTTGAGATAAGTCGAAACCGCTCCGTTGATACGGTCTCCCGCCTCATCAATCTTTTCAATGAACGTCTTCGCTACCTCGTCCGCATCCTTCATTTCACCGTTTACGTTGACGAGGTGATATTCCTCAACGAGCTTTTGAAAATAGGAAAAGACCTTTTTCACCGTTTTGCATTCCTGCACGGTCAGTTCCCCCTCGCCGCCCGCAATGTCGTCCAGCCATGTTTTCACGAACGGCACGAACAGCGTGTTTTCCACACCGCCGTCCTCCGCCGAAAAGCCGTTTTGGAGCAGCGGATTCTTCTCGGTATACCACTTCGACAGCTCCCCGAGATTGCGGCGCACAACGTCCGAGCTCAGCACGTTGTTTCGCGTGGCATAGTTGAACATCCGTTCGATCGAGCCACGGAACGTGGGATCGTTGAACTCATGAGCGCGGTAGTGTCTGTCCTTCACCGCCTTTTTCAAGCGGATCACCTGCGCCGCAAGTCTTGCACGCGCCTCCCGCTCTGCCGCCTCTTGCTTGGTTGTTTGCACCGTTTCGCGCATCCGATTCATGCGCTCTGCGGATTCGTTGACCACGCGAGAGAGCTTCGAGGGCGAGCCGTAATCGACAAAGCCTTGAAGAATCTTCCTTGCAATCTCCTGCCGCACCCCTTTTCGTTCTGCGGGAGAAAGCCTTTCCTCCAAAGACGCCGCACGAATGATCGAATCGGCAACGTCAAGTGCCACGCCCATCTGCTTCCCGGGCTCTGCTTGATTGAGCCCCTTCCAAAGAGCCTCGATCACCTCGGCGCGCCTCTTACCAACAAGTGCACCGCGGTTTTCCGCAAAGTGCTTGGAGGAAGCAATCGCGTCGTTTACGATCTTCCGCGCATCCTCACGGGTGTACACCTTTTGGCGGTTCTCGTTTGCATCGGATTTGATGCTCTGACCCACGGTTGCCGCGGGCTTCAAGGAATATCTTACATCTCCTTTAGTTTTTTCAAAAGCTCCGCTTCGCTGATTCCCGTTTCGATCAATTCCCTCATTTCCTTCGCCTTCGCCTCTGCCGCTTCGCTCCGAATCACTCATACCTTCGACGATCCTTTGCGAATCTGCCTTGGTATACACACGCTGATTGTTCGCATTCGCATTGGCTTTGATTTTACGAACGGTTGCCGCGCGATCGTTTTTCAGAGAATAGGAAACTTTTCCTGAATTATTTTTGCCATTTCCATTGACATTTTGCGTTTTATCAGTTATACTATTATTAACAGAGTCGGATTGAGAATTGGGTAACGGCAATTGTAGCCTATTGACCTTCAACCAGTCATTGACTCTGTTTTTATTTGGATCGACATACCGAATATTGCTTGTTTCAATAAGATTTTGAAGATTTTTGCGCGGATATGCACTGGCGATTTTGATAATATTGTTGTACGAAGAGTTGCCGCTTCTTGTGGTAGGATTGATTTCCAACGCAACGATAATCGGTCTATTATTTGATGCGTAAACTTCTCCCACTAATACCAATCTCCCCTTCACCGTTTTGGAATCCAGAATCAAAATAGGATTTTGAATAAGATTAGGCAAATTTTGGATTGCTTCTATTGTCATTTCAGAATGCTCGAAAAGAATCTTCTTCACTTTTGTCGCATCAATTCTTATTTGCTTCTTTCCAACCTTTTTTCCATCGATTTCAATATCCGATAAAGCGGTTGGAGATTCCCCGACAACAAAAGAGAAGCCTTCTGTTTCCTGATCCCATGTCTCGATTCGTTTTTGATATAATTCTGCACCTGCCTTTTGCGAATCTGCCTTGGTATACACACGCTGATTGTTCGCATTCGCATTGGCTTTGATTTTACGAACGGTTGCCGCGCGATCGTTTTTCAGAGAATAGGAAACATTTCCAGAAGTTTTTTTCTCATTTTCCTTGACAAACGCCTTTGCTTTGCGTATAATAGTATTAGAGTCAAGATTGGATATAGCGTTGGGAAATTGTATCCCAAGGCTCACTGCCATGTCTTGGCTCTTTGCTTTATCCCAATAAATTGTCGAATCCGTTTCGGCAATTCGATCGAGAAACGATTGAAAATTATCCTTTCCGTACGCACTTGTCAGGATGTTTGCTTTGATATGCTTTTGCTCTACTCTACCGTTACCGTTTAGCTTAATTGCCGCAATCACAGGGCGATTTTGCGAATCAACCGCATCGGTAATAATAACAACACTATCTTCACGGGTAAAGCTATCCGCGATCAGGATCGGTTCCGAAATGTATTGAGGAAGCTTCTTAACGATGGATATATCCAAATTGTGGTAATTGGCATTTCCTTTTCCGTTTTTCCCGGAAATCGTTTTCAGGTGCTGTGCCGTCAGCAAAATCGGCAAATTCGGCAAACCTGCTTCTTGTAAAATTGACGGTGTATCCATCACTCGCAAATGCGTACTTGTGGTATCTGCACCACTCAACACATCGTCAATTTGACTTGAAAAGGATTTAAGTGAGTAGGAAACTTTTCCTGAATTATTTTTGCCATTTCCATTGACATTTTGCGTTTTATCGGTTATACTATTATTAACAGAGTCGGATTGAGAATTGAGTAACGGCAATTGTAGCCTATTAACTTTCAACCAATCATCGACTCTGTTTTTATTTGGATTAACATACCGAATATTGCTCGTACCAATAAGATTCTGAAGATTTTTTCGAGGATATGCACTTGCAATTTTAATGATATTATCATAGAATGACGTATTATTTTTTGCAGTAGGATATATTTCCAACGCAACAATTACCGGTCTACCATTTGTACCATATATTTCGCCAACCAGAACTAACCGTCCTGAAACAGTTTTTGAATCTAAAATCAAAAGTGGATCATCAATCAATCGCGGCAAATCTTTAATTGCATCTATTGTCATATCGGAATGTTCCGCAAGAATTGTTTTAATTTTTGATGCATCAATTCTTACCTGCTTATTGCCTATTTTTTTGCCACCAATCTCGATATTAGATAAAACGCCAGATGTATCTCCTATAACAAACGAAAATCCCTGCGTTTTTCTGTCCCACGAATCAATCCTATTGCGATAAAGATCTGCATCGCTGCTTACTTTTGCAGAATATTCTACCAGATCCTCCCGCTCGTCCTCTTCGTTTTCGTTGATGGCTTTGAGGATCCTGCCATCGGCGTCGTATTGAAATCCTGCGTTCTCGACGGCGTCCATGTACAGCTTCTCGGCGCGTTTGAGGCGGTTGTATTCCGCACGGGCGTTCTTATCCGTCAGGCGTGAAAAGGCGTTCAGAAGAGCATGGATCTTCCCCAGAATCTTCTCGGCAAGACGACTTTCGTCGCGCACCAGGCGCGCGATGAACCGCTCGTTCCCAAGCATCTCCTCGGTCATGTGCGCACCAAGCTCG
>JAFTKJ010000074.1 GCA_017453305.1 Clostridia bacterium | reverse complement strand
GCAATCATATGGTGAAAAATCATACACCGATGGTGTGTCATTCACATAAACTACTATTTTGCCTAACGGAGTTAAAATATTTTTATCCATAATACCTCCACAAAAATCTATTTCTGTTTTTCGCCAGTTTCGCCTTTGTATGACAAAGGCATAGAGCAAAGCCCATACCCCTAATGTTGCGCGCATCCCAAGGCTCTCCCTTTGGGAGAGCTCCCGCGTTAGCGGGTGAGAGGGCGTTTCATTCCATAATCTAACCCTCTCCGTCGGCTACGCCGCCACCTCTCCCAAAGGGAGAGGCTTTTTGTTAGTCCCATTATAACACAAATCGGCAGAGAAAGCAAGTTCTCTGCCGAAATTTTGTGACTGCCATTTCTCCGCTAAGAATGCAGAGAGAATGAGACAGCCTTTTGCTATTTTGATTATTGATCGTTGTTGGGCTTTTCGCGGTGGTGATGCAGGGAAGCGTGGACCTCAACCTTGGAGGTGCGGCTGAGGCGTGCATCGCCGTACGTAATGCCGATGCGGTCGGAGAGGGACTCCATGCTGACGGTCTCGTCACCAAAGAGGGTTCTTTCATTCTCCTGAGCCTGCTCACGGGTTTCGGGCTCGCCGTAGATCTGCTTGTGGAGCTTTTCCGCTCTCTTCAAGAGCGAGTAACTCATCTCGTCCATCTTGTACCACTGTTCAAAGTTATCGGTCGGGCGACCCTCACGGGTAAACAGAACCATATCGTCGTACTCTGCAACCTTGAGCTTGTATTGGATCTTACCCTTGGCATGCTTGCTCAAAAGGGTATAAACGATGATGCGGTAGTCGCCGTCTACGTTGATGGGGTTGATGGGCGTTTGCAGAACCAGCTGCTTTTCGGTACCGGGGAATTCTTTTTTGATTACGACCTTTACGGAGTGCAGACCGGGATCTACGCGGAAGCAAGAGAATTCGCTGTCCAGATCCAGTGCGCCAACCTCAATGCCGTCGATGTAAACGAGTGCAGAGTCAACGGAGCCTTCAAAGGTTCTCAGCTCGGGAGCGCCGCACTTGTCGGCGTCAAAGTACTCGTAGTTGTCGTGGTCCTCAACCTCATCCTCTGCAACCTCTTCATATTCAACCAGGGTCTCAAAGAAGGAGCGAACGGCAATGACGATCTGGTTTTGAAGCACGCTGTCGATCTTTGCTCTCTTGAGGTTATCCAACTTAACGTCGGCATACTCGGTGTTGGTGTTGAACTTGACGTAAGCCTTTTTGCAGGAAGCGCTGATCGCAAGGCGGATCAGTCCCAGCACGATGCAAAGAAGAATGCCTGCGCCCAAAGCAATGCCCGCGTTGATAAAGGGCTCATAGCCGGGAAGCTCGCGGTTGACGTACCACAAATAAATTGCAGCCGCAATGCCTGCGATGACGGACAACACCATCAAAAAGCCAAAGAAGCCGCGCCATCTTTCCCGTCTTTTCCAGGAGGCAAGGCTCTTTTCCTTATCGTACACGGTGTTGAGGTAATCTTCCTTCATTTCACGAACGGTTTCGTTATCATACTTTGAAGCTGCAGATAACTTCTTGTTTTTTTCTTTCGCCATGAATCATATCCTCTTTTCTCTTCAAAATTTCCACCCTCTGTCCGGGTGGAACAAACATCCATACTAACATTATAAATTTATTTTTCGATTTTGTCAAGGGCTTTTGAAAAGATCATCAAAAAAAGGGCAAACTTTTTCTTCTTTTTTTCTCAAAAGCTCCCGTTTTTTAACAAAATGAACCAAAAAGTGTATTTGTTGAAATTGAGTTCACAAATTTATTGTATGATACAAGTATAGAAAGGAGTGATCGTATGTTTCGCATATTGATTGCAGAAGATGACAAAAACGCACGCCGACTGATGGCGGCAGTTTTGACACGGTACGGATACGAGCCGATCTGTGCTGAGAACGGTGAGGAGGCTTTGGAGATCTTAGACCACAAGCACGTCGACCTGATCATTCTGGACGTTATGATGCCGCGTATGGACGGATATGAATTCACCAATACGTTGCGCACGTCCGGCAACAACATTCCCATTCTGATGGTGACGGCGCGCGAGACGCAGGAGGACAAAAAGCGCGGCTTTATCATTGGTGCCGACGATTACATGGTCAAGCCTGTGGACGAGGAGGAGATGATTCTTCGCATAGCGGCACTGTTGCGCCGTTCACAGATCGCGGGAGAGAGAAAGCTGACCGTAGGGCAGATCACGCTGTATTATGACTCTTTGTCGGTGCAAACGCCCGACGGAGTAGTGGAGCTGCCGCAAAAAGAGTTCCTGCTCTTGTTCAAGCTCCTCTCTTATCCCAACAAGATCTATACGCGCCGCCAATTGATGGACGAGATCTGGGATATGGACAGCGAAAGCGACGAGCGGACGGTAGACGTGCACGTCAGCCGCGTGCGAGAAAGATTTCGCGCCTATTCGGATTTTGAGATCGTGACCGTGCGCGGACTCGGCTACAAGGCGGTTTTGCAGCGATGAGGAAAAAACAAAAAAGAGGCGAAAAAGCGACGGGAGCGCCGCAAAAATTCAGCATGATGAAAACGCTTCGCTGGCGACTGACGCTGTTCGTGTTTTGCAGTATGATCGCTTCTGCGGTGCTTACCTTTGCCATTTACGTACTGGTCATGGCATTCTTCGGCAACACGCCGTGGCTGGTTGCGCTGGCGCTCAATCCTATCATGCTGACGGCAGGCTTGCTTTTGGTCTGCTCCGCTATCGGTGTCTTTGTGGCGGATAAGTTCGGCATCTACTATCTGCGCCCCCTGCGCCGTCTGATTGCCGCTACCAAGGAGGTCAAAAACGGCAACTTTAAGGTGCAGGTAGAAAGCGACAACGCTCCCATGAGCGAAATGGGTGCGCTGGTAACCAACTTTAACGAAATGGTGCGCGAGCTGGATGGCATAGAGCTCTTCCGTAACGATTTTGTCAACAATTTTTCTCACGAGTTCAAAACCCCCATTGTCTCCATCCGCGGCTTTGCAAAGGAGTTGCAGCAGGCGGATCTTGACGAGGAGATGCGCTCTGAGTACGTTCGTATCATCATTGAGGAGTCCGACCGTCTTGCCAAGCTTTCCACCAATGTTTTGGAACTTTCCAAGCTGGAAAATCAGCAGATTGTCACCAACAAGACCGAGTTCTATCTGGACGAGCAGCTGCGCCAATGCATTCTTTTGTTGGAGGGTGAGTGGTCGAGGAAGAATTTGGAGATCATTCCCGAATTGGAGGAGGTCAGAATTTGCGCCGATGGGGAGATCCTTTCCCACGTGTGGAAGAATCTGCTTTCCAATGCCATCAAGTTCACACCCGAGGGAGGGACGGTCTCGGTGACGCTGGAGTCGGGCGAGGAGCAGGTGACCGTAAAAATACAGGATACGGGTATTGGTATGAGCGAGGAGGTCATGGCGCGCATTTTTGAAAAGTTTTACCAGGGCGACAGCTCGCACAGCAAGCAGGGCTACGGCATTGGCTTGGCAATGGTCAGCCGCGCGCTCAAGCTTTGCGGCGGTGAGATTTGCGTGGAAAGCGAGGTGGGCAAGGGCAGCACCTTTACCGTAATACTCCCTGTGGGGGATGTCACAAAAGCCTAAAGCTCCTGCAAAATAATGGGAAGCTTTTGTAAAAAACATTATTTGGTACTTTTTTGCTATAATATTTTTCTATAGTGACTTGACACGGTTGCAAAAGTATGGTAAAATCTAAGATGTAATAGTGGCATCGACGCGTGCCACAAAAAATTAAAAGGAGAAAAAAGATGAAAAACCTGATCAGAATCGCGATTCTTCTTCTGGCACTGTTGATGGTTGTTCCTTGCCTGGCTGCTTGCGGTAACGGAAGCGGTAACGACACGACTGTCGATAACAGCAACGGACAAAATCCCGGTGGCGAAGACGAAACTACAACCGAGAAAGATCCCGACTACATCGAACCCAAGAAGCTTGGCACCGACGCGGGCGACTACGTATACAAGGCATACGTTCGTTCCAATCAAAACGGCGGTGACATGAAAAACGGTGGTAACCCCGGCTTCTACTGCGAGGACTTCTGGGTAGCAGACACCAGCGAGGACGCACTGACCTTTGCCGTTTACACCAGAAACCAGACCATTCAGGAGACCTTTGGTTGCCGTATCGTTCAAGTGGACTCTACCAGACACATGTACGAGGAGCTGAAGGACTACTACCAGAACAGCGAGACGCATGACCTCGCCATCATTCTGGCAGTTGGTGCCGCTACCGCAGCAACCTCCAACCTGCTCCAGGACATCAACTCTCTGGAGTACATAGAGCTGGATCACAGATCCTACGACCAGAACTCCATTGCACAGCTTTCTATGGGTGGCAAGCTCTATTACCTCAGCGGTGATATGAACATTTCCACCATGGATAACACTGCTTCCACCATCGTCAACCTTGGTATGTATAAGGCACTGGGGGAGACCCTTGTCGATACCTTCGGTGATGAGGTTTATGCAGATCCTTACAAGCTGGTTACCGAAAAGCTGTGGGATATGGATACCATGCTGACCATTGCCGAGCTCGCAACCGTTGATATGAACAAGTCTGACGGTGTTACCGACTCTTCCAAGGGTGACACGGTTGGATATTTTGAGTATAGCGCAACTCCTCTGTACTACTTCTACAGCTCCGGCGCACGCCTGAGTTCGATTGACGAGGACGGCTATCCCGAATTTACCATCAACAACGATTATGCACAAGAGGTTTACGATTATATCTTCAGAAACCTCAACCATGCTGCTAACCCCTGGATCGCTTCTTCCTCCGGCCAGCGTATGAACAACGTAAAGTCCGGTAATCTTCTTTTCGTTGACTTCATTCTTTGGGACGTTCGTACGCAGCTGTACTCCGGCAATTACTATTCCGAAGGCTACGGCGTACTTCCTACTCCTATGTACGACGTTGACGCACAGGAAGGTCAGTACTACAGTGCCGTATTCTTCCAGGACTGCGTACACCTGTGGGCAATTCCGCAGATGTGCACCAATCTCGATAACGCAGCATTCCTCTTCCACGTCATGGCTGTTTACTCCTCCAAGAAGGATTCCACCATGGACGCTTACTATCAAAAGACCATGTACATGACCGTTGCAACCGATATGGGCTCCCGTGAGTGCATGGATATCATCAGAACCACCATGGTTTACGATATCGCACAGCTCTACAACTGGGGCACCTTCTCGAGTGATATCCAGAACATTGATACCGTATCTGCAAACGGCTATGCTAACATGGTAAACAAGCTGGATACTGCTGAAGAGGAAATGAACCTCACTCTTGAAAAATTCAAGAATCCTCAGTACGTTCCGGACGCACAATAATTTGCATACCAAAGCAAACAGCTTGGGGCTGAGTCAATCGACTCAGCCCCGTTTTTGCATTGTGTTATTTGAATTTTGGTGTATAGGAAGCCGACGCCGCCTCCAAAGCCTGCGAAAAGCCGCAAAAGCCCAATTCATTGGCGACCTGTTGCACCGAGTCATATTCAAAGCTCGTCAAGCGGCGGTGCAAATTGGGGTAGGGGGTATCCTTGGCAAAATCGGGAGTGTATTGCCCCATCAGCGACAGCAAAAACGCATCCTTGCCAAAGCGCGCGTGCAGCTGCCGCAAAAGTGCAATGGAATCGGCGCGGCAGGAGGGAAGGATCAAATGCCGCACGATCACGCCGCGCGCAAGCATCCCGTCCTCGGAGTATTGCACCTCTCCCACTTGCCGCAGCATTTCCTCAAGTGCCCTTGTGGCGACTTCAAAATAATCGGGTGCGGCGGAGTAGGCGGAGGAAAGCTCGGAGGAAAAATACTTGACGTCGGGGAGGTAGATGTCCACGAGCCCCTCCAATTGCCGCAGGGCATCGGGGGATTCGTACGCGCTGCTGTTCCACACCACGGGAACGTGGAGCCTTGGCTTGAGTGCGGTCAAAAGGCGGGCAAGACCTTCGGTATAATGCGTGGGCGTGACCAGATTGACGTTGTGCACGCCGCGCTCCTGCAGGTCAAGAATGGCACGGGAGAGCTCTGCTTCGCTCATGTACGTTCCCACGTCGGCACGGCTGATGTCGCGGTTCTGACAAAAGACGCATCGCAGGTTACAGCCGCAAAAAAACACGGTGCCTGAGCCGTTTTTGCCGCTGATGGGTGGTTCCTCCCACAGGTGCGGTGCGATCCGTGCGACCGAAAACGCATCCCCCACACCGCAAAAGCCGAGGTGACCGTCGCGTCTGTCGGCGTTGCATCTGCGCGGACATTGGTTGCATTGCATGGCAGTCTCTCCTTTCTGCTTTTTCTATATTGTAACACATCACACGCGAAAAAACAATACGGGTGTCGCATTTTCTCTCTCTTCGGTACAGAAATATCTTATGCGGTGATATTGACAAACACGGTCGAATATGGTATAATACTCGCTGTTGCAAAGAATTTGTTATTTGAAATTGCCAATTTTGGTTTGAAGAAGGAACAAAAGAAATGGATATGATGTTTTTGATCACGAGCATCGGCTTGGGCGCGGGACTTGCCATGGACGCGTTTTCGGTGTCTCTTGCCAACGGACTCAACGAGCCCTGCATGAGGACGAGACGTATGTGCCTGATTGCAGGCGTGTTTTCGCTGTTTCAGTTCGCCATGCCGCTCATCGGTTGGGTTTGCGTGCACACCGTGGTGCAATATTTCAGTGCTGTAGAGGTGCTCATCCCGTGGATCGCGCTGGCACTGCTGGGCTTTATCGGCGGCAAAATGCTGTACGAGGGCATTACGCAAAAGTCCGATGATCCATGTGGAACGCCTGCTGTCGGTTTTGCAGCACTGCTGGTGCAGGGCGTGGCAACCTCCATCGACGCCTTGTCGGTTGGATTTACCATTGCCGAGTACGATTGGCTCATGGCACTTATTTGCTGTCTGATCATTGCGGCGGTCACCTTTGCCATTTGTATGGGCGGCTTGCTGATCGGCAAAAAATTCGGCACTCACCTGGCAGGAAAGGCATCGATCCTTGGCGGCGTGATCCTGATCGCTATTGGGGTGGAGATATTTTTAAGTGGTTTTTTAGGATAAATTTTTTAAAAAAACTTTACAATGAACGAAAGATGTGTTATAATTTAAGTGACCACTAAAAAGGAGGAAATATTATCATGGAAGATTTTTTGAATTGGTTAATTGCGGTTGCACAGGACGTAGGACTTAAGCTTCTGGCTTCGATTCTTGTTTTTATCGTTGGCAGAATCATCATCAAGGCAGTGGTAAAAGGGCTTCGTAACAGCAAATCCGCGCAGAAGATGGAAGCTACGGTATCGCATTTTCTGTTTAATTTTATCAACATCGTTTTGTATGTGATCCTTGTAGTTACAATTATCGGTATCATGGGCGTTCCCATGGCATCCGTTGTTGCGGCAATTGCGTCTGCAGGCGTTGCCATCGGTCTTGCTTTGCAAGGGGCTTTGAGCAACTTTGCGGGAGGAATTATGATTCTTCTTTTCCATCCCTTCCACGTAGGCG
The DNA here is from genome assembly GCA_017453305.1 of Clostridia bacterium. Lineage (GTDB taxonomy): Bacteria > Bacillota > Clostridia > Oscillospirales > CAG-272 > UMGS1865. The sequence goes on along the minus strand of JAFTKJ010000074.1, from coordinate 631 downwards.
ATTTCATCGAGGCGGCAGGTTATTCCGGAACGGTCAAGGATATCGATATTTTCTACACTGTTCTTCACACCCCTGACAACAAGGTTGTCACCATTCCCAACGGAAGCGTTATGGGCTCTGCTGTTACCAACTATTCCATCAACGGTACGCGTCGCGTAGATTTCGTATTTGGTGTAGCGTATGGCAGTGACGTTGAAAAGGTGAAGAAGATCTTGTTGGAGGAAGCAGCAAAGCACGAGATGGTTTTGAAGGATCCCGCTCCGTTTTGCCGTCTTTCTACGCAGAATGCAAGCTCCTTGGATTTTACTCTCCGCGTGTGGGTAGAAAAAGACAATTATTGGCAAGTCAATTTTGATATAATGGAGGCCGTAACCAATCGTTTCGTTGCTGAAGGGATTGAAATTCCGTTCAATCAGATTGACGTGCATATGAAGCAAGATTAATTGCAACAAAAGTTAAGGGGGTGTCTCAAATGCAAAATTTGAGGCACCCCCAAAGGGGCTAGTCAGATTTAGGCGAGAATCGTCGATTTTGGGGCGTGAGGCGTACGAGGGTACGTCGAGCCCCAAAAGCGGCGATAGAAAAAGCCCGTAAATATTTGGAGAATTTCGAAGAAATTCAACCTTATCCT
>JAFTKJ010000073.1 GCA_017453305.1 Clostridia bacterium | reverse complement strand
TTGTGTATGTGCTGATATTTCGAGACACTTGAACATTTTTACCGAAGAAAAGCTTGAAGTGCAAGAGAATGACCCCTCATCCGGCTCGTTACTCTCGCCACCTTCCCCCCGAGGGGAAGGCTAACAACAACCGCAGTTCCGATTCGTTTCCAAACAAAGGAGCATCGGAAGGCTTCTCCTTGAGGAGAAGCTGTCAATGCCCACAAGGCATTGACTGATGAGGTGTAGGATGCAAAGCATCCGTCAACCCCTCATTCGGCTCGTTACTCTCGCCACCTTCCCCCCCGAGGGGAAGGCTAACAACAACCGCAGTTCCGATTCGTTTCCAAACAAAGGAGCATCGGAAGCCTTCTCCTCGAGGAGAAGGTGCTGAACGGAGTGAAGCGGATGAGGTGTAGGATGCAAAGCATCCGTCAACCCCTCATTCGGCTCGTTACTCTCGCCACCTTCCCCCCAAGGGGAAGGCTACTACCCTCGTAGCTTTAAGCAAAGGAACAGCGGAAGGGCGCTTGCCCTCTGCTACAACAACAAACCGCACGTATGTGCACATACCCCCAAAAAGGCTCTTTGGCAAGCAAAGAGCAACCCCACTCTTGGTTTAATCTCCGTAATGGCGAAGCGTTGCGGAGCTTAAATAAAACTTTAAAAATTTTTCCAAAAAGGAGAAAACGACAATGAAAAAAATGCGTAAATTGCTCCCTGCGTTTGCAATGCTGCTGGTGTCCGCAATTATGATGTCCACGGCATCTTTCGCATGGTTCTCTATGAATGAGCAGGTTACTGCTACTGGTATGTCTGTGCAAGCAAAGGCTGCTGGTAACCTTTTGATTAGTACCGCCCCTTTGACCGGTACTACTCAGACGATTACCGTCGCTTTGGATAGCACTAAGCAGGAAATCCTTCCTACCACCTATGGTACGTATACTGCAAAGGATGCACAGAGCGAATCTACTGGTTTCTGGGTTCCTAGTGATTATACTTCTGTTGATGCAACCTATGGTACCTATGACGAAACAACCAAGAAGTACGATGCAATTGATACTGATGCCGACACAATTGTTGAAAAGCACTTTGCAGAGTATACCGTTTACCTTGCAACCGCTGGTGACAAGATGGAAGATCAGATTTTGAATGTCAAAATCAACGGTGTCTCCGGTGAAGGTCAGTTTATTGCTCCTGCATATACGATTGCTTTCTATGTAATCGTAGGTGGTACGGAAAATGATACCACTAATCGTTTGTACATGAATTACGACAGCATTGATTGGGATCTTCCTACTACGACTGTTAGTTACGATGCATGCTTAAAGGATGCAGCAGCTAATAACAATGCTGGTGATGGTTTCGTTAAAGTAGCTGAAGATCTGCTTGTTCCTAGCACCTATGGTGTTCCTGCTAACGGTGGTGTTGGTCTCCAGATTGTTATGAGAGTTTTCGTTGATGGCGCACTCGAAAAAGGAACTGTAACTGTTAAGAACAAGACTATGGTTGCGTATAGTGATCAGACTACCTATTATGATCCTTCTACGATGAGCAACTTGAAGTTCTATGCTAACCCCACTGGAACTGGTGATGAGTTGAGTAAGGATGGCTGGAAAGAAACCACTGAAATCACTAACTATTGGTCTTGGGATGGAACTTCTTATGGTCAGGATTCCGTACACAAACAGAATTATGTAAACAACGACCAAATTCCTACTGTTGCTACCATTCTTGACGTTGTATTTAAACTTGGTGATTTGGACGCATAATCTTTTTCTAACCTAACCTAAAACACCCCAAGGCGTAGCTTCGATTGCGTCTTGAGATGTTCTAAAATTTCTGAAAAGGCAAGAAATTAGCAGGACGTGTTGCAAAAACGCGCTCCTGAAAGGTAATTTTGACAGAGCGAAGGGGCTCGCTTCGCCTTAGAGCCCACCCGTGGAATCCCCACGGGTGGGCACCCCCCTCTGCTTGCCAAAACAAGTGGCTAAAGCTGCGTCCTGCACCCTTTTTCAATCCCTAAAAAAGCTATGCGTGTGCCCATTTTGCGTTCGCGCGAGCCTCTCGCACAGCGCCCGGCGCATTTTTTATTTTACGCGCGCGCACACGCGTATATCACGCGTATATTATAATAACAAAAACGTGCGCACCCCTCATCCGTCACATGTCGCAGGGCGACATATGACACCTTCCCCCCAAGGGGAAGGCTAACAACAACCGCAGTTCCGATTTATTTCCAAACAAAGGAGCATCGGAAGGCTTCTCCTTGAGGAGAAGCTGTCAATGCTCACAAAGCATTGACTGATGAGGTGTAGGATGCAAAGCATCCGTTCAGAGAAAGCGAAAACACAAATTACCCCTCATCCGTCACATGTCGCAGGGCGACATATGACACCTTCCCCCCAAGGGGAAGGCTAACAAACCGGCTACAAAAGCCTTCTCCTCGAGGAGAAGGTGCTGAACGGAGTGAAGCGGATGAGGTGTAGGATGCAAGGCATCCGTTAAGGACGGTTATGAATAAGACGAAAAATCACAAACTTACGGGAATATCAAAGGTCTTGCGAAGAAATATGACCGATGAAGAAAAACACCTGTGGTATGATTTTCTGAAAAAGATTCCCAAAACCATCCACCGTCAAAAAGTCATTGGTAATTATGTTGTTGATTTCTATTGTTCATCCCCAAAAATTGTAATCGAACTTGACGGTTCACAACACCGCACAAAGCAAGGCTTACAAGATGATTTTTTGCGGGATATGTACTTGAATGATTTAGGGATCAAAGTGTTAAGGTATTCGAATTTAGATGTTCTTACGCATTTTGATTGTGTATGTGCTGATATTTCGAGACACTTGAACATTTTTACCGAAGAAAAGCTTGAAGTGCAAGAGAATGACCCCTCATCCGGCTCGTTACTCTCGCCACCTTCCCCCCGAGGGGAAGGCTAACAAAACGGCAACAAAAGGCTTCTCCTCGAGGAGAAGCTGTCAATGCCCACAAGGCATTGACTGATGAGGTGTAGGATGCGAAGCATCCGTCAACCCCTCATCCGGCTCGTTACTCTCGCCACCTTCCCCCCGAGGGGAAGGCTAACAACAACCGCAGTTTCGATATATTTCCAAACAAAGGAGCATCGGAAGGCTTCTCCTTGAGGAGAGGCTTCGCTTGCGGCAGTGAGGTGTTAATATCTTACCGCGTGTTTCGTCACGCAACAAACCACACGAAACAAAGAAAGGAGGAGCTTGAATATGCACAAGAACGTAAAGCGCATTTTGATGCCGCTCTTTTGCATTTTGCTCGTGTTTGCCCTGGTGGTAGTACCGTTGGCGTGGTTTGCAGGTTTGTGGACCTCCGGTTCCTCCTCTTTCCCTTTTTACACGGGCTCCAACCCCGACCTTGGCAACATGACCATGTGGATGTATCGCTCCGCGCATGAGTTGAACGAGACTCCCCCCACAGGCGTGACCTACACCTTGGGCTGGTACGACGCAACCCTGCGCGACGCAAACAGCAACAACCTCCACACCCCCAATAACGAGGCATACCTCATCCCTCCCATTGTAACCCCCGGCGAGAACAACGACCAATACCTGCTCTCCAGCCTGCAGTTTGGCAAAATTGACAACCTGGAATCCCTCAACCCCGACAACAAGATTTATTTCTGCTTTGAGCTGAGCAAAAGCAACAACGGCAGCCAAACCGTTACTCTCCACTTTGATTACGCCGATTACGGTGTGGACGATGCGGACAATCCAAATGATCCTCGTCACTCGATCCTGCTTTACAACATGGATAAAGAGCAGATCGACCACTTTACCCAAAACGGCTTGGAATACGTTTCCGGTCAACCCGAATTGATGCAGCTTTTGCAGGTCTCCTATTGCGTATCTCCTTTGGCACCCGGCAGCACGGGCGTGATGGAGGATGCCACCCTGGATGACCCATTCCCCGGGCTCACGTTCAGCGAGCCGCAACCCATTATGTCGGCGCCCACGCAACACGATATTGACACTACGCAGTTGACGGGCGACACCTACTACCTCTACGTTTGCATGTCTCCCAAGCTGGAGAACTTTGGTCTGCACGACCACATTCTGGAGTTTTTTGCACAGTCTTACATGCTGTTTGACGTAGAATTTTCGTTTGAGGTGCATTGATCGCCCCTCAATTTTCCAAAACAAAGGGAGACAAGAATGAAATTGAAAAAATGGAAATTATTGACCGTCCTGCTTGCGGTGCTGATGCTTGCCACCGCGGCAACCATGACGGTATATGCATATTTTAGTACGCGCGTTTACGTGTACACCAACGACGGCAACAAGGAGCTCGCCCACCTGGGCATGAACCTGCAGCTGCTGTTTGGTAAGCTGGATTCCGTTGAGAATGATGCGGATGAAGATTACGTTCCCATAGATACGGAGTTGAAGATTCCGTACTACTCGGTTGAGGGCGGCTTCAACGTGTACCACACCGGCGCGACGGGGGATTGCCCGAAATTCAACCCGGCGGCGGCTTGGGGTAGCCCCGAGAACCCTTACATCATTGCAAACGAGCGCCACCTGCAAAACCTTTCGGCACTGCAGAGCGTTGGTTACTTTGACTTGATGTACATCGAGAAGAACTTTGACGCAAGCGGCACCGGCGATGACGCTACGTACACCTACAACAACGGCGTGAGCATGCCGTACTTCCTGGTGTGCACCGAGGCAGGCACGCCCGTGGTGATTGACGCGACGAAGATTGGAACCATTCGTCCCATTGGCAGCGCGGAGCACCCCTTTATCGGAGTGATCGGCGGCGCGCCCATTTCGGGCTCGACCTACATCGACACCAACGCCAACAAAACGCAAGACCCCGGCGAAAAGACCACCACCGTCTCCACCCTCCACAACGTCAAGGTCCAAACCACCACCGACCAAACCGACGTCGGACTGTTTGGGTATGTGGGGTATTTGGGAGATGAGCCGCTTGAACCCACGGGAACGGATGATGCCGGTAAGCCGATTTATGCGACTGAATTTATGGGCGCGACCTCGGTTTTGCAGAATCTGTTGCTTTCCGACGTTCAGGTGATTGTAGAGAACCCCAGCATAACGGAAATTATTTCTAAGTTCTTTGGCAAATACTGGGAGACCGATTTTTCATCCTCCCACAATCATAGATTTTCTTACACCAATCTGCAAAGTACCGAAAAACCTCTCCCCGAAGAGAATCACCACATCGGTATTTTTGTAGGACACGTTTCCTATGCGTCGGTGGAGAACATCAACGTTTATTACAGCAGCAACAGCATTTACGCAATCGACCTCACGCATACGCAAGGGGACACGGTTGCGAACTATCATACAGCCAGCGGTATTCTTGGCTTTATGTACAACATGAATGCCGACGTGGTGAACCAGACAACCACCACTAACGATACCACGACGATTTCCGCAAACTGCTTGATCAAGATGGGAACCGGTACCTCTACGGATGATATGGAAATTCCCGTCGCAGGCTCGGGCTCCGGCACGGGTGGTGGTTTGGAATCGGGTAGTGGACGCGGCTACGTAACAGCTGCAGAAATCTTTTCTCAGTACAACAACGTCGATGTAGGACAAAGCAACAACGAGCTGCTTTGGAAGTACCAACCCGATAGCGGAAGTGCGGTTTCCGGCGCGATTTTGATTTTCCAAAAATCAGAAAACGCATATACCTTGGCTGACGGAGTCACGGCGGTTACCGACATTACAAACTCCTCTGTTACCGCAGGTGGAAATACTTGGGAAAAGTATTTCATCCGCACAGGCATTGGAACGGAGGAAGATCCTTATCAATTTAAAACGCCTGCTGGGGGAGACATCACGGAAATTGAATTGATTGGCAACCAAATCAACAAGAAAGATGTTTGGAAATATGAGGCAGGCGGCGATGCCATTTGGCATTACGGTGTTCGCATCAACTATGACGGTTCAAAGTACACGATGGATGATGGCGGCGAGCAAGTTACCATTGACGTTAACAATTATCCGGTTATTCCGTCGGTTGAGATTGCAACAGCGTGGGATGCAGATGGAAATGCCACAGAATATACCACCTACACGTTTGAAAATTTCTTTGTTGTAGATACTCGCACGAACACAGCAGTTGTGTATGATCTTTTTAGTGCAAGCACAGTTGCGGTTACCAGATTCAACCGTAAGCCTTTGGATCTTATTGAGGGTAAGAACGCAGACGGTACCATCTCCCTCTGTGAGGAGTGGATGCGTGAGCGTATTCTCGGTTTCTTAGGTGCCGCTCAGGAAGCTACGGGCATGTATTATTTCTACGACGGTGTATTCACCTTTGCGCTTTCCAGCCTGGATGATACTATCACCGACACGTGGGAAAATGACAAGGCGCCCACGCTTTCATTGGGGACGGACAGCGATGAAGCTTGGACGGTCGACTCTTCAAGCGACAATAAGACGGTTGCGGCGTTATTGACCCCGATTACCGATAACGCGACGCTTGATGCAGCAATTACGGATGGCAAGCAGCTTTACATTTCTGCAAAGCCGAATGGCAAAAATTCCAACGATGCATTCCTTATGTCTTTGCCGAATACAACCAACAACAGTGAGAATACAACTCCTGCGGCAATCAAGGGTTCAATGTTCCAGTTGGATGCCGGCTTAATTGACACAATTCACAAGGGCTACGCCAGCGGACAGTATACGCAGGTTCCCATGGTTCCAAAAACAGGCGCTGACGACGAACCTATGTCTGTTACTGCCGATGCTCTTAAAACCAGAGCGTTTTGGGGGAAGTACAAAATTCTCGACATTGGTAGAACCAATAGTGGCACCAATTTGGCAACGTTGCGCACGCAATACAACGTTGCAGCAACTAAGGTGGCAGATACTTATCAGTATTTCAATGCCAATACAGGAGCTTACGTAACGCCTTCTGGTGATACGATTACCGAGTATCTCTCTTGGGATGGGTATTTTTACTACACCTATGAATCTACTTTTGAGACAGAGCAGGGAAGTAAGATTGCTGGAAGTTATTACGTTTGGTATTATTGGACTGAATTCACCTTTACTTTTTATTGGCAACCCAAGCAAAATGGAGCTCCAGTTACCTTAGGAACAACGACTTACTCGACTGAGCGTCAGGAAACTTATGCTAGTAGTGAACCTACAACAGGCGGTTGGTCTCCTTATTCCAAAGTTGATTTTTCAACCACTTTTGCAGAAACAGCAAGTGCCGCATTTATTCAAGCTGGTACAGCGTATCAATATACTAATGCGAATGATAATACGGTGAATATAAGCCAGTATGCAAAGTACAAAGATCCAACAACAAATACTTGGGTGAATGTAGATGCAAGACTTTTGGTTCCAAATGCAAGTGGAGCTTCCAACTGGGTAGCTAATGCTTCCGCACCTATGGTCAATTTCCAGGGTGAGGAAGGTGCTGTGGTGATTCACGGAACGACTACGGCAACTATCACAACGCAGGGAAGTATTTTGTCGGTCAGTGACTTTTCCGCATCTAAGTCTTATTACTATTATGACGTTACTTCTGATTCAGCCGATCCAAAGTACTATACATCCGGCGGCGCATTAATGACGTCGGAGCAGCTTGCTACAGCAAAAACGAATGGCTGGATTCTCTTGAATCGCTATCCTTGTTACAATTTTTCAGATGCTTCGGGAGAATCGTATCTTCAAATTATAAACCAATATGCTAGTAAAGGTTGGTTATCGGGGAGGTTATCAGGAAACAAGTATTCTCTTTGGTCTGGTGATCAAAATCAATACAGTATTTTGGAATTAGCAACTCGCGGACAAAATAAGAACGGCGTTCTTGTATTTGAGCAGAACAGCAGCGAAGAAGATCCTTATTGCCTGATCCGTTATGGATTGGATGCTACCTCCTACTACGTGGGATATAATTACGATACACAAAGTGGAAGCGGTAGCGGAACCTTTAGCGGCGTGGGAACCTATAGTGCAATTGCGCCGATTAAGCTGTACGTTTACGTCATTGAAGGTATTATTGACATGGACTACGGTGTAAATACCTTTGTTCCTGTGACGAAAAATCCCTCTTTGGAATTTGCTGCCGACGAATACGTCCTTTGGCCGCAAACCTCCCTGAAGCAGGATGGTGTTTATACCAACAACGGCAAGAATAAAGTGGACGGAAGCACAGAGACGGCTAAAATGCCCACTACAAACGACCCCACCTATAAGTTGATTCCTCTGCAAGGAGACGGTGGATTGAACTGGGGTTCTGCCAACGGTTATTTGCTTGGAAGGGAATACGGTTTGCATCAAAAATTCCAAATGAAAGACCAAGCGGGATTTGGTACGATGTACAACCTCCTTGGTGGTAACTGGGAACCCAGTGGTTCTTATGGAAATTACTCCATGTTGGTTGCCCCCATCGGCTCCAACGAGGTGGAAGCAACCATCCCCAAGGGCTGTGTGGCTTTCCGCGTTAACACCAACAAAACCGAAACGGTGCGCGTCATTGTGGCAATTCCCACCACCGAGCATTACGTAGGTGAATCCACCTTTAATATGGATTTGGTCTACGACTATTACATCGGCGTGTGGAACGTGGCTGCGGCTAATACGGGAACAACCTTTTCGTTCAACAAGTCGGATGCTTTGGAAAAATTTGAGCTTCCACGCTCCCATACCTTCCATACAGAGGCTACCCCCTCTAGCCCGTATCCGAATACAAGCGTTCCAAGTACCTACACCGAATACACCACTATTTCCTACGGTGGAAGCACCTACCGCGCTTATCTCAATGGCGGTTGCTTCCTTGTCGCGTACGAATTTACCGTTAGCGGTGAAGGCGTTTACATTATCGGTAGTGCACACGGTAACTCCAATGCCGCAACCGATAAGGATGCTGCCATGGAAATCGTGCACTTCTCGGTTTCCGGTACTGCTTCTGCAGGTCGTGACGGTGTTGCAGGCTCTAAGTTGGGTTCTGTGGACTTTGTTTACGACGATGGTACTTCTATCGTTACCATGGATAAGATCGGTCTTACCGGCGGTCTTACCAACGAAGGTGCAAGTGAGAACTATGCGAACTACTACGCTTCTCAGGCTCTTTTGCACACCAACAATTCGGCACAGCTTAACGGCGTTTTTGTTAACATCAATTATACTCGAATATCGATACGACGATATGTAAAGGAAGTTACAGGTGCTGATTCCAACACCTACGGTCAAACAACCATCACTTACGTGGTTGGTCCTCCGGATTCAACACAAGCAGAGTATATCATTGTTAACCCGTATATGCTCAACTCCGACGAAATTGAGCGTACGGTAGAATCTACAACCTCGTAGATCCATTTCTAAAAAATCTTCAGAAAGGAAACGGCTATGAAAAAGATATTGTCTAAATCTCAATGGCTCATTGCTAAGCATTTTGTCTCGCTTGTAGCCGTTTTCACTGTTCTGGTGGTCGCGTTCGTTGCCATCGCTCCCGACCTCACCTTTGGTTGGTTCTCCAAAAACAACCGCGTCAGCGCTAACGGTATGACCGTGCAAGCCGATCACGCAAGCTTTGAGGTCTATTACCGCGTGGTCACTGATGATACCTCCCATCCCTACAAGGATTGGACCTTGCTGGATACCACAAACGAGATGGGCAATATCATGGATGGCCTCAAGGCACCCGACGACGTGGTGACCTTTGAGATCAAATTGGTCAACAGGGGACAACGCGACATTCAAATCACCGCTTTTGGCTTATCGACCCCCACCGACGCGGACGAAAAGCCCAAAAACGTGGACGGTACGAATTACTACCTCAGCACCGAGCTTTACACCTCCATCCTCGCGGTGAAGGACTCGGCAGGGGATTCCACAATTACCGATGACGATAACCAAACCTTTTTGCGAGTGGGAAGCGCAACGCCGGCTCCTATCGACTACTTTAGCTTCATTTCTGACAGTACCGGAGTTGTGATCGCTGCCGATGATGGCGAGGTAATCTTCACTTTGAGTATGACCTTCTTCAACCGACAAGACGTGGTAGATGCAAATGGAGAGGTCACGTCCAGCGGTAACCAAAACGTCTTTAAAAACTTCGGTAAGGACGCTGACAACAATGTCAACCCCGCGTACGGAGTTTGCAAGCGCAGGTTTTATTTCACCTACAACGAGCTATCCTGATGAGCAAATCTCTTCGTTTTTTGAAGTCGAAAGGCGCGTTTTTTGCGGAAAAATCCATTTTTTGGATAAAAATATCTTGACGGATTTTACGAGATATGATATACTTGTTATGAATGTAACCTGAATATCATTCGCTTTTTGACAGAATTGACCGCCTTTTGGGTGCGTTGATTCTGTTATCCCCGTTCCAAAGGAGCGGCTTGAGACAATCCGATAAAGCACCTGAAGTTTTTGCGCGCTATCTTGCTCATCCAAAAATTATGTTAAGTGAGGAAATGCCATCGTGGAAAAAAGTTTTGATTGGACAAAAGTGAAAAAAATTGGTGAGATCGTTTCTAACGTGCTCATCTGGGTGTTCGTCGCCTTTTCGGCGTTGATTACGATTATGGTTTTCAGCGCTCAGGGAAGCAGCGACGGTATCCCTGCGCTGTTCGGAAAGAGCTGGCTGACCATTCAGTCGCCCTCCATGCAGGACACCTACATGGTTGGTGATCTGGTATTTATGAACAAGCTCTCCGACGAGGATAAGCTCCAACTGAAGGAGAACGATATCGTCACCTACCGCGCACCGATCGATATTGACGGCGACGGAATTACCGGCGATATCAATACGCACCGTATTTATTCGATTGACAAAAACACCGGTGTGATTGTAACAAAGGGTGATAACAACATTTTGCCCGATAATGAAGGCGATACACCTTATACCATTCATCGCAACGACGTCATCGGTCTTTGTACCGACGATGGAAAGCTGGGCGGCGTTGGTAACGTGATCAATTTCTTGAGATCCTCTCTTGGATTCTTCCTTTGTATCGTCCTCCCCTTGATCCTCTTCTTCTTGTATGAACTGTATAATTTCATTTCTATTCTGGTTTCCGAAAGAGCCAAGAAGGCTCCCGTTTCCAAGGAGACTGAAGAAGAAATCAAGAGACGTGCAATTGAGGAATACCTCAAGAGCCAACAGGCTGCACAAGCACAGGCTCAGCAACCTACAAACGAAACAAACGAAACAAGCACAAACGATGCAGACAAGGTAGACGCTGAAAAAGCGCCTGATACGACAGAAGCTTCCTCCGATACAGAGGAAAAATAATCACTTTAGAAAGGGCTGGTAACAAGAAATGTCAGGATTTCTTGATTGGTTTTTCTCGTTTCTTACAACGATGATTGATGGTATTTGGATGATCTTCTCCGGATTTTTCGGGGGTATTATTCAAATCTTTAACATTGTCAATTACGTAGAGCAATTCAACGCGTATAAGAGCGGATTTGGCGTAATCGACTGGATTTTTGCAATTTTCTCATTCTTGTTGGTAATGGCAATTTGGGGAATTTTGATCTATCTGATCGTTCTTGGTATCAGAAAGTACATCAGATTCCGCAAATCTGCAGTCGGCAATGAGGACCTTCTGGAGGAGGTTGCCAACCTTCACAGAGATGTGCTGAAGCTGACGAAGGAAAGAGAAAAGTTGCTTGCACTGAAGATTGGTCAGACAAACGTTTCCATTAACGCGTTGAACGATATTTTTGCCTCCGACGATGAGGAAGAGGGAGAAAAGAGCGAGGAAAAGGAGACCGAAACTGTGGAGATCGCTCCCAGATTTTCCAAATTGGATGCGATCGACAGAAAGTACGAGTCTTACGTTGCTCCGGACTACAGACAGGACTTTACCCTGGAGGATCTCTGCCGCGATTTCCGCAACTTTGCGTGCTCGCGTATGGGTCTGTTCTATGAGGAAAAGGTCATTCGTCTCTTGTTTGCCGGCCTGGCTTCCACAAAATTGATCCTGTTGCAAGGTATTTCCGGTACCGGTAAAACGTCCTTGCCTTATGCAATGGGTAAGTTCTTTAAGAAGGACGCTACCATCGTTTCGGTTCAGCCTTCCTGGAGAGACCGTACCGAGCTGTTTGGTTACTTCAACGAATTCTCGAAGAGATTTAACGAAACCGACGTTTTGCGCCGTGTTTACGAATCTGCATACAATGATGACATCAACGTTATCATCCTCGATGAGATGAACATCGCACGCGTAGAGTATTACTTTGCAGAAATGCTGTCCATCATGGAAATGCCCGACGCGCGCGAGTGGAAGATCGAGCTGGTTCCTTCTTCCTGGGCAAACGACCCGCAGCTCCTCACCGACGGTAAGCTGTTGATTCCTCAAAACACCTGGTACATCGGTACCGCAAACAACGACGACTCGACCTTCTCGATTTCCGATAAGGTTTATGACCGTGCGTTGACCATTAACATTGATAACAAGGGCGTTCCCTTTGAAGCTCCCGATACACCTTCCTCTTTGATCAGCTATTCTTCCGTTGCCGCTTTGTATGATAAGGCAGTAGAAGAGTATCCCGTTGATCCTCGTTACCTGGAAATGATCGAGAGCTTGGATAACTACGTCATCAAGAAGTTCAGAGTTGCATTTGGTAACCGTATTATCAAGCAGTTGAAGGTCTTTGTTCCCGTATACGTTGCTTGCGGTGGTGACGTTCTGGAAGGAATTGACCACATTTTGGCAACCAAGGTGTTCAGAAAGTTTGAAATGCTGAACCTTGCTTTGATCAGAGACGAACTGAAGGGCTTGATCAACTACTTGAATACGTTGTTCGGCAAGGATAAGATGGTTGCTTCCATCGAATTCCTTGACAGATTGCAACGTACCTACTAATACTGCTTGACAGTAGAATAAAAATCCGAAAGGGAGGACCTTTCTTTGAATAGCAATTACGAAAAGTTCAGAGCCAAAGTGTTCTCCGCAATGAGAGGACTGGCGAAAGATTGCCCCGAGTTTTCCGATGCGGAAATGCTGGTTGCAGCATCTGACGTTACTGCGACTCTTAAAAGAAGCACAGTTCATAAAACGATCGACGTTGCATGGGTAGATAAAATTGAGCAAACACTTCCTTATCTTGACCTGATTGTCAGAAATCCTACCATTATGATTGAGGACGTGGATGAGATTTTGCCTGTGGAGCTTTCTCGCAATATCAGCGAAAAGACCATCAAGCACCTTGCTCAACACACAAATATGATCCTCAATATCACCGAGGACGACGAAGTCATTCCTCAAAAGCTGTTAAACGTGTTCCACGAAGAAACACTTTTGACCTATGAAAACAAGTTTATCAACACTCTTTTGGCAAGACTTTCGGTCTTTGTTGATAAGCGTTACAAGCTTTTGCGCGGCGGCTACGGTACCGAACGGAATTATCAGTTCCGTTACTCCACCGAGTTCGAGCATTATGCAACACCGGAGAGCGGGCGCAACCTTGCAAAGGTAAAGCTGTCAATCGATCTGGCGTCCCCCATTACGGTGGATCTTTCCGAGCCTGATCTGGAGGCAAACGACCAATACAAGACGACGCTTGCGCGTATTCAAAGAATCAGCAATGCGTTGATGTCATACATGTCCTCGCCGTACGTGCGTGCGTTGGGCAGAAACTATATCCGTCCCCCCGTGATCCGCACCAATGCCATCCTGAAGAACAAAAACATGAAGGAATGCTTAAATCTTTGGGAGTACATTGAAAGCTTTGATAAGGCAGGCTTCTCCTTTGTCAGTGATGAATTTACGGAGATGCCTTCCGATAACTACATCAGTGATCTGTATTCCTCCGTGGCACTTCAGTATACCGATTTTTACAACGGTGTGGCTGAAAATCCCGAGGATAACAGAATGCTTGCAAACCGCCACCTCTCCGAGGTGTATCCCGATTTTGACTCCAGCTTCGATCTTGAGGATCTGGAGGACTATCGGGTATACGATACCGAGTACAAAAAGACGGTTCCGGTATCCCGTTTGATGAACAACCGCAAGAAGCTTTCCGAGGATGAGCGCCGCATTCGTTTGGCGATCATCGTAGCCTTGAAGGCGGATGAATTGCTGAATGCAGAGCAGCTTGCACAGGAGGCAGAGGAACGTCGCCTGGCAAGAGAGCGCAGACGTGCCGAGGAAGAGGCAAGACGCCGCGCCGAGGAAGAAGCAAGATTGCGTGCCGAGGAAGAAGCAAGAAGACTTGCAGAGGAGGAAGAGGCAAGACGCCGTGCGGAAGAAGCGGCACAGCCTATTACAATCCGCTACAGACGTTCCTTCCTTGCAAGATACATCCAGGCAGGCGATATCCTGCAGGGCTTCTACAACGAAATTAAAAACGATCTGCTCTCTTATCAGGGAGTCAAGGTCAGAACCAGTTGGAGCAAAGAAACCTACAAGCACGGTAGAGCACCGATTGCAAGAGTTGACGTTAAGGGTAAGACACTTTACATGTGGCTCGCATTGAATCCTTCCGAGTTTGTGGATACCAAATATCGTTTTACCGACGTCAGCGATCAGCCTGTCGGTGAAAATTACCCCATGCTGTTAAAGATCAAGAGCCCTCGCAGTGTGAAATATGCGAAGGAATTGATTGCCATTTTGATGGAACGTCTTGGAATTGAGCGTTTCGAAAGAGAATATGAGGATTACAGCTTGCCGTACCGCGAGACTGAGGAATTGATCGAGCTCGGCTTGATCAAGGTCGTTCTGCCTGCGGGTGTCACGCTGGATGAGAATTCTCAAATCGTAAAGGCGGATTTCAGTGAGATCTTCCCGGGTGGCAAGAGTGAGGCTGACGGAACTGATCCCGAGGCTGGAGAACAAACCGAGGAGACCGAAGAACCGGTAGAGGCAGAAGAAACGGAAGAAGCTGTGACGGAGGAAGAATACGTCGAGGCTGAAGAAGACGTTGCGGCTTCTGCTGTGGAATCCTGGGATGAGGAGCAGGCTACTCCTGTAGACGGCGAAGCTCCTGCGTACGAGGAAGAAAACGTAGAATACGTCCCCGAAGAAGAGGTTGTTGAAGAGGTCGCTGAAGCAATCGTTGAAGAGACCGTTGAGGAGACTGTTGAGGAAGCGGTTGAAGAGACCATTGAAGAGACGGTTGAAGAGACGGTTGAAGAGACGGTTGAAGAGACGGTTGAAGAGACGGTTGAAGAGACGGTTGAAGAAACGGTTGAAGAGACGGTTGAAGAGACGGTTGAAGAGACGGTTGAAGAGACGGTTGAAGAAACCATTGCAGAAACCGTTGAGGAAGTTGTCGAAGAAACCGTGCCGGAGGCTCCTGCGTCAAGTGCTCCCGTTATGGATGAAGCCGACGAAATCGCTTTGACGATGGTATTGGATCAAATCATCAGCAGCAACGACGATGAAGACGATGACGATAAGGAGCAATATACGGTAGTAAACGTGGGCGGCTCCGCACGCATCGTACGCAAAAAGAACGTAGATAAGAACAACGATTTTGCATATGCGGATAACGATACTGCTCATCAGGATGAAAAAGCGGTAGTTATTCCTTACACCAGAGCACAGTACCTTGCTCTTCCAAGAAAGAAAAAGAAGCGTGTGCTGATGAACGTCAGAAAGATGATTGCTTATCGCAATACGCGTGCAATGCTGGACTTCTTGAAATCGATGAATTCGGAAAGCACCAGCGTTCAGGAGCGCATCAAGCTGCTGGAAGAAAAGCTTGTTGCCGAATCTAAGTTCTTACCCACAGCACCTCTGTGGGAGGAAAGCGTGCAAAGGTTGAAGAAATGAGCAGGATAGCAAAGGTCATAAAAATCACAAAGAGAGCGCTTACCGTATTGTGGTGGGCGGCAACGATTTTGCTGGCATTTGTTCTGGTAGGAATCATCGGTTCCAAATTAAAGGGTGAGGTGCCGCAGTTCTTTGGTTATTCTGTTTTGCAAATCGTAAGCGGAAGTATGGAGGATACCATTCCTACCGGAACCTATATTCTGGTTAAGAAGGTTGATGCTTCCGAAATCAAAAAAGACGATATCATTTGTTTTTATTCCGATGATCAGGCGATTCGTGGGTTCCCCAACACGCACCGAGTGGTGAAAGACCCGATTCAAGGGGAGAACGGCTTGGAGTTTGTAACGCAGGGGGATGCCAATTCCGAAGCGGATGACGTTACCGCAAAAGCGGATCGCTTGATCGGTCGACACGTAAAAAACATGGACGGGTTGACCCAATTTACAAAAGCGTTGGAAGGCAATGGCATGTTCATGATCTTGGTGCCGCTGATGCTGGCATGCATGGTGCTTGTTGTTCTGCCGATGTTTATTCGCGCAAAGCAAGAGGAGACGAAAGATGCGTCTTCCAATGATGACAACCGGTAAAATGACATGGAGGTTGCGATGATGCAGTTTGCAAATTCTCGAAAGAAAGGGAGGTTTTGCCATGGCGAAAAAATTTAGTCTCAAAAAATTGGCGCCTCACGCCGGGAGAGTTGCTATCATAGTAGCTGTGCTCTTTCTTACAATTTATATGATCACGGTCTTGACTGCTTCCTCGGACTTTTATGCCGAATCTGCAAAGCAAAATGCAAAGATCTACTTTGATGAGGACATGGTGCACGCGTCAGAGCTGGCAGAGTACCATTACGGAGAGCTTTACAAGCTGGTCGATAAAATGGAATTTGCAAAGAGCAAAGAGCAGGTCGACGCGGTGATTGAAAGCTATATCGGAAGCGAGCAGTTTGGTGACCTTCGCTATTACTCTCAGGGGAAGTCGTATTCTCCCATGGGGGACGAGATCCAAAACGAGCTGAGCGCGCCCGAGCTGATTTCTGCTTTGTCCAAGAGCAAAAATGCATGCTGTTCTCCCGTTTATTTTGATGCTCGTGCGCAAGTGGATTGCGTTGCATTCTTTGTTCCTGTGCGCGGTTCTGCGTATGTGGATGGTGTTCTTTCCATTGTTCCTGCAAAAAATATTATCAGCGTTGGTACCGTTCTGAATGAAAAGACCTCTGCGGTTGCCATTCTGGATGAGGATGGAAAAATTTATTCCTCGATTCAGTCGGAGCAGTTTCCTGCAAATATAGGTGCCGATTTCATCGAGTTTATGAAATCTTTTGCCCAAGATAAGGGAATGGTTGATGCGGTTCGTCAAGTTCTGAATGCCGATAAGCTTGATTCCACTGAGATTGAGGCTAAGGGTGTTCGCTATACGGTCGTTGCTCAGCCGATTGATGTTTTTGATGGACATTTGAGCCTTTTAACACTCAGCGTCAGCGACGAGCTGATTACGGAAGAGATAGCTTATATCCGTCATTTTACCAACATCCTTATTCTTGCGGTGATTGCTTTCGCCGTTGGACTTGTGTACGCATTCCTCTTCCAAAAGAAGGCGAAGGAGGCGGTTTCTACCGCAAACCTGAGCGACTCTACCTTGGAGTGCTCCAATACGGAGGGCTTCCGCAGAAAGGCGATCAATATTTCTTATAATAGCGGTGAGCGTCATGCCATTGCGGTCTTGTCGATCCGTAATTTCCACTTTGTGGACAATCAGCTGGGAAGCGACGCATCCGTAGACGTTTTGAAGTTTATCAGCCACGTATTTTCTACTTTCAGCTCCAACCGCGAAGCGTTTGGTTATGCCGGAGACGGAAAGTTCTTGTTGCTGATCAATTATACCACCGAGAGCGCATTCCGCGATAAGCTTTTGGTAATGGAAAACGTAATCAACAAGTATGATGCGTTGATGTCGAATAACATCAAGCTCAAAATTGTTGCAGGCGTATGCTTGGGCTTTGGCGGCAAGCGCCGTACCATCCCCGAAATGATCGATTGCGCAACCATTGCGTGTGAAGAGGCAAGGGCTGACGTTAAGATGTCCTATATGATTTACACCGATACAGTTCGCGACAAGGTCACCAGAAATGAGCAAATTGAGGCGCAGATGGAAACCGCGCTGGAAAATAACGATTTCCGTTTGTTCCTGCAACCAAAATACAACGTCAAAGAAGACCGCGTAGACAGTGCCGAGGCACTTGTGCGTTGGTTTGACCCCAAAAAAGGTGATTATATTTTCCCTGCGGAATTTATCAGCTTGTTTGAAACAAACGGCTTTATCGTCAAGATGGACCATTACATCTATCTGGAGGTTCTCAAATACCTGGGAGCAGCTCAGGAACGCGGAGAAAAGGTTATTCCAATTTCAGTTAACGTATCCCGCGTTACCGCTATCAGTCCTGACTTTGTCAATTTCTACGTAGGAAATAAAAAGAAGTATCAAATCGAAGACGACCTGATTACGCTGGAGTTTACCGAGAGCTTTGCAGTTGAGGATTACTCTAAGCTTGCTGAAATCGTCAATGCACTTCACGAGGACGGCATTCGTTGCTCGGTGGATGACTTTGGTGTCGGCTATTCTTCTTTCAGTATTCTCAAGGAACTTTCGATGGACGAATTAAAGCTGGACCGTCTTTTCCTTACGCCCGGTGCAAACGCACAGCGTGATGAAAAGATCATTACAACCATTGTTGATTTGGCGAAGGATATGGGCATGACCGTTGTACAAGAGGGCGTTGAGAACAAAGAAATGTTCGATCGCGTTGTTGCAATGGGTATTGGAATTGTGCAAGGTTATTACTATGCCAAGGCAATGCCCTTGGAGGATTTCAGAATCTTTATCAAGAGTAATACGTCCATTCGTTATAAGGCGGTTGTCAAATAACGAATATACGTTTGCCATCCCCGGAGTTTTACTTTGGGGGTGGCAAATTGAATATTGGCAGATTTTTTATGGGGAGGACGCCATGAAAGATATTTTAGTTACAGGTGCATACGGTGGAATGGGATTTGCAACAACCAAGAGACTGTCCCAATTGGGATTTCGGGTTTTTGCGCTGGATTGCAAGGCGGGAGAGCCGCAGGAGGGCGTGATTCCCATTGAGGCAGATATCACAAGCGAAGCGGACGTTGCGGCGGCAATGAAGACTGTGCGAGGATATACCGATTCGCTTTTTGCCATTGTGCACTTTGCGGGCATTTACATGCTTGATTCCTTGGTGGAGATGCCATCGGAGAAGTTTCATCGCATCTTTGACGTCAATCTTTACGGCGTGTATCTGGTCAATAAGATATTTTTGCCTCTTTTGAAAAGAGGAAGTCGAATTCTGATCACCACAAGTGAGTTGGCGCCGCTTGACCCACTTCCTTTTACGGGCATTTACGCCGTTACCAAGGGGGCACTTGACAAATATGCTTATTCGCTCCGTATGGAGTTGCAGCTTTTGGGAATTTCAGTTTCGGTGCTTCGTGCAGGAGCGGTAGAGACGGGAATGCTGGGAGCTTCTACTGCGGCATTGGATCGTTTTTGCGAAAAGACCACCCTATATACCTGTAATGCCGATCGTTTCAAACGGATTGTGGATCAGGTAGAGGCAAGATGTATTCCTCCCGAAAAAATTGCAGGCAAGGCTGTGCGAGTTTTGAACAAGCGCATTCCTGCATTTGCATACAGTATCAATCGCAATCCGCTTCTGCTACTATTGAACGTCTTACCAAAGCGCATGCAGCTTTGGGCAATTCGATTGGTTCTGCGATAAAAATCCAAGAGGTGTCGTGTGACGCCTCTTTTTTGAGGATATTAGGATTTTTTTAAGTAAAAAAAGTGAATCTCTTGACATTTGTTTGAGTTTGTGATATAATGTTTTTCGCAAAAGCGAAAAAATGGTTTTCGTTCAAACGAAAATATTTTCTTCGTAAAAACGAAAAAATGGCTTGCTTTTGTGTTAAAAAAGAAAACGAGGTGAGAAATCGTGAAATTTCTCAAAATTGATGAGATTGCAGCAAGATGGGGAGTTTCTCCTCGGGCGGTTCAGCTTTTATGTAAGGAAGGGAAGATCAACGGGGCGCAACGCTTTGGACGCGCGTGGATGATTCCTGAGGATGCCACACGCCCCATCGACCGACGCACGCGCGAGGGAAGGGCGTATGATGATGATAACCAGCCGCTCCCACGCAAAACACCTTTTTTATATATGACGGATCTTTACAGCACCCCGGGAACTGCTGACGAAGCCTCTTTACAGTTGCTGGGCTATCACGAGGCAAGGGTGTTGTTTGAGGCCGAGGTCGCTTATGCACGTGGCGAGATCGACAAGGTATATGCCAGCGCAAGCTATCTTTTGGGCAAGCATTCCGGCTTTTATGCGATCATCTCCGCAGGAATGCTACTGGCGCAGTGTGCTATTTGGAATGGAGACTTGGAGATGTGGCGCGCGGCAAAGGCACATATTGCCGAAGCGCCTGCCGTCAACGATTATGACCGCGATATCCTGCTGTTGGCGATCTGCGCCGTGGATATTATGCTTTATAACGTGACGGATTTTCCGGAATGGTTTCGTATCGGATGTTTTGAGCCCCTCCCGAAAGATGCACTTCCAGCCGCAAGGGTCTATTACGCCAAGTATCTGTATGCTGTAGGTTATGCCGTTGCAACAGGTGAGCTTGTATTGGAGGATATAGATGGGCTTTCCATGATGCGTATGCTCCCCAACACCATTGAGCCGATGGTTTCGCAGGCGCGTGCGGATAACTCGCTTATTTCCGAGCTTTGCCTGCGTATGAGCTGTGCGGCGGTCTATCACAACAGTGGAGACGACGAACAAGCCATCCGCCACATCGACCGAGCCATTGCCCTGGCTCTGCCGGATAGGCTCTACGGGCTTCTTTCGGAGTATTGCCGTGTGATGGACTCTCTTTTGGAGCAACGTCTGTCTGCGATTGATCCGGAAGCGTGGCGGATCGTCAAAGGTCTTTACCGTGTTTACAATGAGGGTTGGTCACATTTGAGCGGAAGCGTACGTGGGAAGAGTCTTGTTACCACGCTTTCTGCCAAGGAGCGCGAGGTGGCAAAGCTGGCGGCGTTTGGTATGAGCAACGCGCAAATTGCCGAAAAGCTGCATATGTCGGTGTCTGTGGTTAAGCAGGCAATTCGCATCACAA
This sequence comes from Clostridia bacterium, assembly GCA_017453305.1. GTDB lineage: Bacteria > Bacillota > Clostridia > Oscillospirales > CAG-272 > UMGS1865. Next base: position 9,646 of record JAFTKJ010000073.1, on the reverse strand, counting down.
GTGAAAAAACGGGCATGTCACGCCGCGAATTTGCGCAAGTACTGTAAAATGTTGGAATTCTACATATCCAAATCTGCGCAAAAGGATATATGGATCTTCCCTGTTTTTGCTCGAAAAGATATACCGAGGCGAAAAAATAAGACCTGAAAAAGTGCTTTTAGGTAATACTGAAAGATAGAAAAATCTGCTATACTGTTAAAGGCAAGTGGTGAGCACAAAAGTCCATCCTGCCGGTAATCGTATAGCAGATTTTTTGTATGCGATGTATTCCGAACCAAAGCGGTTCGGCGACTGCGGGTGCCGATGTGTGCCTTGCAAGGCAAAAGACTTGGGAACACTCTCCCTTCCTCCTTTCCCAAGAGTGTTTCCTTGTCTTTTGCAATTTTCAGAAAGGGGATGATATTCTATGTTGCGGAGAACGAAAAGGTCTGTCAAAAGGGAAGAGCAGATACCGCGTGAGGGAGATTTGTACCGACGAATTGAATGCGGCGGATGCACGTTTGAACTTTACTATGGATACTATGAGGAATGTGACCGCAAAAATCCACTGGTACGACCAATTCCAATCTACCCCGATTTTGTCAGTCAACCGCAATACGACAATGAAGGACGTCCCTTTGCAACCGAAATGCAGGATGCCTGCGAGTACTACGTTGGGTACTCCTTTGACGAAGGCTGTTATACCTGCAAGCATTATCGCCATTCCGTAGATTATATCGGCATTTGCTCCTGCGAGGAGCGACGGCTGGAATAGCGTTCCAAATTGAGAAAAACAATACTTTCTATATACTTGCTTTGAAAAGGAGAAAAAACAATGAGAAAATTCACAATCACAAAAATTGCAAGCTATTTAATAGTTCTTGTAATGGTCTTCTCTCTTACGGCGATATTTACCGTGGGAGCCTCCGCCGAGGGTACGGCACAAGCCCAGTGGGGCACCGATGCCGCAAACCTCACAAGCAGCGGCACTTTGCAAGAGGCGATTGATGCGGCGAAAAACGATAGCTCCATCACTTATATTAAGGTGATGAGCGACATTTTCCTTGAAAGCACCCTTAATGCCACGGGCGGCGCGTTCACGCTTGATTTGAATGGTAAAAAAATTGAGAATACCGAATTTGTTCTCTGTGTGCAGAATTCAACCATTATTACGGTTACCGATACCTCTGCCGAACAAACCGGCGCAATCCTTTCCACAGGCAGCGGTTCTTCAGCCATTTATACACTCTCAAATGCAAGCGCCCAGATTACAATTTTGGGCGGTGAGCTGCAAGGTGGTTATTATGCTGTTAAGTTGAGCTCTAACGCAATTTCTTCCACGTCGACGTTGATTGTCAAGGGTGGCAAACTCATCGGCGGTCAATATGCAATTGGAGCGCTTGGTGCATCTGTTACCGTTACGGGTGGGAGTCTTGATGGCAAAAATGAGGATATTGATTGGAGTAATGGCACACTTGATCTTTCCAATTACGCAAATGCAGCAAATATCACGATCGTAAATTACACGAACGCTGACGTAACCCTGCCGAGCGAAAATATTATGCTCCCCTCTGGATACAGTTTCTATGATGAAAACGGTAACAGAGCAGACGATGTCCTCGAAAATAATTCCACCTACACCATTGACGTAACCAAATATAAGGTTACCGTTAACGTAGCCGATAACGGCTCTGCTAATACCAGCGCAGATGATGCTTGGGTTCTTTCCGGCACTGAGGTTGTTGTAAATACCGTTCCTGACGATGGTTATAGAATTTCCAAAATTTCTGTAAACGGTACGCCTATCGAGGGTACTACCTTTACTATGCCTGATGGCGACGTTATGATCGACCTTACCTTCCGTTCCTATCAAGCCGAGTGGGGAACTGACAAAGATACCCTCACCGCATGGGGTAGTTTGCAAGAGGCGCTTGATGCGGCGGCAACGGATGCAAATGTAAAATACATTATGGTGATGAGGGATCATCTCATTGTTGAAGGAGGTCTGTGCGTCACTGGCGGCAGCTTTACGCTCGATCTGGGCGGCTTTACTATAGAAAGCGAAAATTACTATACGATTGATATTAACAATGTAAACCCGGTCAATCTTATCATTACCGATACCAAAGGCGGCGGTGCGCTCATTGGGCCTGTTCCCCTCAAGAATTGGGGAGGTCCTGCTAACATTACCATTGCAGGTGGCACACTGCAAGGTGAAAATCATGCAATCCTGATCGATTTCAAAAATGATGCCTCGAGCTTGACCGTTACCGGTGGTGTCCTGCAGGGGGGAATGTATGCAATTACAACATGTGTAAATACCACAATTACGGGAGGCATCCTGCAAGGCACGGCATGTGACCTCGCGTGGCGTGACGGTACTCTCGATCTCGCGGGCCACCCCAATCCCGTGGGTATCACGGTTGACAACGAAACCGGCTTAGAGCAAACGCTCGTCCTTGCCGACGGCTACAACTTTTACGATGAAGACGGCAACAAAGTAGTTGATGGTGCACTTGCAAGCGACACTGCCTACACCGTTGACGTAAGCAAGTACAGCGTTACTGTAAACGAGACTGAAAACGGCTCTGCTGCGGTAGACCCAAGCGGCTATCTTGCCCCCGGCACCGTGGTGACCTTGGTGCTCACTCCCAACGAGGGCTACAAGGCAGATGTTACCGTTACGGGCGCAACCTTTGATCCCGAAACAAACAGCTTTGTTGTCGGTAATTCCAACGTTACCGTTGACGTTACCTTCAAGCTCTACCAAGCAGAGTGGGGCACCGACAAGGATACCCTTACCGCTTGGGGCACGCTGGAAGAGGCATTTGATGCGGCGGCAGCAGAGAATAGCACCGTTGGCTACATCAAAGTGGTAAACAACATTAACATTGGCAGCGATTACTATTGGGTCGAGGGCGGCACGTTCACGCTTGACCTGAACGGCAAAACACTTACTTCTGCAGGTCACGTCCTCTATTTGAAAAATGCTGTTGACATTACTATTACCGATACGTCTGCGGAGCAAACCGGCAAAATCGAATCCACGGATGAAAGCTCTTTCGCCATTCTGGTGTATGACACCTCGGCGATAAAACTCACGATTGAAGGTGGCACCCTCAGTAGTGCCGGTATTGTGATTATGGCGTACTCCGCTTTCGGGGAAGTTCTTACCGTCAATCTCATCATCAAGGGTGGCACATTACAAACAGCCATCAATGAGCATATCTGGTGGGGCTCAACCGGTGTGCTTGATCTCTCCGACTACGCAAACCTCACGGGTATTACGGTTAATAACTTTTCAGGCGCAGAGCCAAATATCACGCTCCCTGCGGGCTATAGCTTTTACGATAAAAACGGCAACAGAGTTGACGGTGTTTTTGAAAACGTTGTTTATACCATCGACGAGACCAAATACGCATTTGATTATGTTGTAGAGAATGCGGCTGTAAGCTTCGAGCCCGCACAGGGCGATCTCGTGCCCGGCACTACCGTCACCTTTACAGTAGATCTCGAGGAGCTTTATAAGCTGATCTCCGTTAGCGGTATGACCGCGAGCGGTACCGAGCTTGAGATCTCTTATAACGAAGAGACCGGCACCTACAGCTTTGCAATGCCCGAGGATGACGTTACCGTTACCGTACAAGCAAAGTACGAACCTTTTGTTTGGGGCAATACATCCGATGCAATGACGAGCACGGGCGATTTCTTCGACCTTGTGGCTGCCATCAACGCAGGAGAAGCGCTCTACGCAAAGCTGCTTGCCGATTATGTGGTTGAACTACCGGAAAGCGACGTTGCAGTCAGCGGCAAGTCCTTTATCGATTTGAACGGTCACCTGTTGGAATTCTATGCTCCCTACAATAGCAAGGTTGTTCTTGGTGAGGGAGCGGACATTACTCTCTTTGTTGACCAAAAGGTTGATGGCGTCAATACATATGATTACGACGTTCGTGGAGCATTTGAACTGCAAAGTAGCTCCAAGCTCACTGTTAGCGGTGCATATTTGATAGGTTATATCTTCTACAATGGCGGCACACTCGATATCAGCGATGCACATCTGGCTACCTATTGTGAGCTTCACAACCTTACCGATGCAGAGATCACGATCGCTGATGTTGTAACCTTTGCTGCACCCTTCCGCGCATTTGATCCCGCTTGGTATAATGACCCCAATTATGAGGGATACACCGTTCCCACCGTAACCACGCTTGCAGCAAGAGTTGAGAACATTGCGTTCGCTTATATTGAGGCAGTATTTACCGTTACCTTTGACTTTGGAAAGGGTAGTGGTACAATGCCCACCGTTGAGGTTAGCAGTGGTGACTTTGGAAGAGATATCCCCACACCCGAAGGTCTTTCTCACCCCGAGGGGCTCACGCTCATCGGCTGGACCTATGAGGGTAAGGATTATGACTGCGTTTTTGCAAATTCCTTCTACTCTCCCGAGCTTGCCGACATAACCCTTACGGCAAAATGGGGTGCACCCATTTACGTTGGTGGCGTTGGTATGAATGATGGCGACTACCTCGCATCGGGCGCTACCGAGACCACCACCAAGCGTCCCGCAACAGGCGGCTACGCTTACTACAAAAATGGCGTTCTCACGCTCAACAACTATCAGTTCACGGGCGAGGGCTTTGCGTATGAATACGATGGCTATTCGGATGAGCAATATTTTGCGCTTATCTACTCCACCACCGATCTTGTTATCGAGCTTGTCGGCAACAGCAATCTGGTCGGTACTGCTATCTATTACGATAAATTCTATGACGAATACTACAATGCCGACACCGACGGTGTTCGCGTCAAGGGCGACCTGACCGTTCGTGGCAAGGGAAGCTTGATTATCGAGGTTGAGGATGACGGCTTCTATATTGAAGATCTCATCATTGAGAGCGGAACGGTTATGATTATTTCCGATGACGAAGCAATTGAGTCTGATCGCATCACCGTTTTGGGTGGTGTGCTGAACACCGTTTCCGAGGATGGTGTCGATTCCGACGTTGTTACCGTTAAGGGCGGCGAATTCTACGTGCTCCCCGAAGATGGTGAAGATGATGTTGAGCTTAATACTCAAACCCTTACCGTCACCGGCGGCAAGCTGGTTGTAAAAGGATACTACGGCATTTATGCCGACTACGTTACCATTTCGGGCGGCGTGGTTGAGGTTGAAGCCGAATACGGTGCAATCACTCCTTGCGATACGGAGAATGAGAATGGATTCGTTACCATTTCGGGCGGCAAGGTTACGCTTAGCAGTGGGTACAGTGATGCTATCTACAGTGTAGGTGACGTTACCGTTTCGGGCGGTGAAGTGACTCTTTACGGTGATTACGGTATTTATACCTACGGCGACATTACCATCACGGGCGGAGAGCTTGAAATCGAGGCTTACGAAGACGCCATTTATGCCGGGGGCAATGTTACCGTTTTGGGCGGCGATATTTACGTCTATAGCAATGTGAATCGCGGCATTTATTCCTATGGCAACATCACGATCTCCGGCGGTGACGTGGTTATCTCTGTTAGAGACGGCTACGCCATTGAAGCTTGCGGCGATGAAACTGCAGTCACCATCAACGGCGGCTTTGTTCATCTGATGGGTCATATTTGGGTTTCCGAAACGGCTACCGTAACCTTTGGCGGTAAAGCAACACGGATTTTTATTGAGGGTGATATCATTTCTACCAATGCACCCGTGATTACCGAGGGCGAGATCAAGCACATCTTCACAGTTGATGGTACTTCTTACTACGAGGGTGTAGAGATCTCTCACACCTGGACGGATGCTTATCAAACAGACGAAACGCATCATTATCATGTTTGTGCCGATGAGGATTGTGTTGTCCGTTACTTCTATCTCCCCGAGTTCTACTATCAATACTTTGAAGAAGCCAATTACGGCGAGCATACTATTCCCGAGGGAGAGAGCATTTGCTCGGTTTGCGGCTACGGTGCTGAGGTGCCCGAGGAGGAACTTCCTGAGGACGTAGTTCTTGCAGTAGGTGATCACTACCTCAAGGGCGGTGAATATCTCACGTTTGATCTTGACGGCAACCCCATTGTCGTTACCGAAAAGCCTGCAACGGGCGGCTACCTCCATGTCACAGTCGACACTGCGGAAGAATCTCCCATTATTACCATCGTTCTTTCAAACTTCAGCTTTGAGTATACCGGTGTAGCAGCCATTGTTGCTCTTCAAGACAATGCGTACATCATGCAACTGGAAGGGGAGAACACCATCACCGCACACGCTGATAAAAATTATGACGCACTCTATCCGGGCGTTACCGCCAATGGCGCAGGTATTGCTGCTATCGGCAGTCAGATTGCAATTGTTGGAGAGGGCACCTTGACCATCAATGCCGAGGTTGGTATTTTCGGGTACAGTTCTTTCTTCATGGTTGAAAGTGGTGCTACCGTTACCATTAACGCACAACAAGATGGCATTGCGATCCAAAACGGTCTCTTTGCCGTTGCAGATGCCACCCTTACAGTCAATGCCGGGGATGACGGCATTGATGTCAGTGACGGCTTACTTTTCCTCGCGGACGCAAGTCGCGTTTCCGTTACTGCGGGGGACGATGGTTTTGCGCTCAACTATGCCGATTTCCTTGCTACAAATGCTACCGTAACCGTTGTTGCAGTGGATGACGCGATTGATGCAGACAACTGCCGCATTGAGTGGGAAAAATCCACCTTTGACCTTACGGCAGACGATCACGGTATTACGGCTTATGTCGACTCCGAGGAAGAATACCCATTCTTTGTAACGGAGAGCATTCTTGATATTGAGGCGGGCGATGACGGCATCCGCATTTATGGTTATCCCGAAGTCCTCTTTGTGGGATCTGTTCTCAATATTACCGCCGAGGACGCAGGTCTTTATTTTGATAGTACGCAAGTTATGTTTGCATCTCAACTGGGCATGATTTTGTCCTTGAATTCCACCCCCGGCACATCCGGCAAAGCAAGTGAAATCAACATCAATGCAAAGCGCAATTATTTGTATGACGCATCCGTTGATGTTTATGAGGTCAAATTGAATGTTGTGGCAACCGAAACCGCATTTGAGCTTGATTATGCCGAACTTGAGTTTATGGATTCCGAGATTTCCATCCTTTCCAGAGATATAGGTATTTACGGTGAGTATGAATCGTATGTCACTGTTTTTGATAGCTCCCTTTCCATTGAGGCGGCACGTTATGGTATTTCCGGGGATCTCTATCTTTATCACAGCGGAGATCTGATTGACGTCAGTGTTCGCGCATTTAAAGCGATCGATTGCGAGGGGATCTACTTTAATGAAGAGTATGACTATATGATGAACGCTTACTTCGACGGCTACACCTTCCTGGATGAAAACGATGATATTGCAAGCTACGTTACCATCCGCGGCTACGCAACCGTGAACGCAGAAATGGAAGAGGCGATCGAAAAACTTGATCAGCTTCTCTCCGAGGGCGGCGAGTTTGAAAGCATTGCAAACTCCATCTCTGACGTCAACGACCTGCTCAATACGCTCACAAATGCAGAGGGAGAGGGCAGACTTGATCTGATCGAAAAGGCGAACGAGGCGATCAACAAGGCTCTTGCAACCCTTGATCAAAATCTTGCAAATGTACAAACCAATCTCCAAAATGCAATTGACACCAAGGCTGATGCCGAAACTGTGAACCAAAGTATTACAGAGCTCAATCAGGCAATTGAGAGCGTTGAGTCGGCATACGCAGCAGCAGACAAGGCTCTTGACGACAAGCTGATCGCAGCACAGACCACGCTCGATACCGCCATCAAGGCGCTTGCGGAAAAGGTAAATGGAGCTGAGGCAACGATTGCTGAGCATGAGCTGGCAATCGCACAATTGCAGGCGGCGCTTGAGGCTTTGCAAAAGGCAAACGAAAACAACAAAAATAATGTTGAGGAGATGGAGGTCGAGCTGACCGAAGCGGATCAGAAGAACCAGATCGCACAAACCGTAACCGCTGTTGTTGCAGGCACGTCTTTGACCTGCAATGTGGCACTCGCGGCAGCCGCCATCATCTTGGAGCGTAAGAAAGGTCTTTTGACTTCACTTTTCAGCGGCATATTCAAAAAATAAACGAATTTGATTTCGTTTTATCCCAAAGGGGAGGCAACGGGTTTCGTTGCCTCCCTACGTTCGTTTTTTTAATAAAGTATTTGCAAAACAGTAGTTGAAAAAGGGAAGTGCTTTTGGTATAATAAAGATAAGGACAATATTTGCGACGATAGCACTGTTTCAGCGAACAACGTAGCAACAGACAGTTGCTTGTCAATGCAGGGAACTTGTGGTATAATAGAGTCACAAAAAATGAGGTGGTGATTTTATGGAAACAAAGGATATTATTTTGGAGCTTCGAACCAAAAACGGGCTTTCGCAGGAGGCACTTGCAGAGAAAGTGTTTGTAACCAGGCAGGCGGTTTCTCGTTGGGAAACGGGAGAGACAGTGCCAAACACCGACACCTTAAAGCTGCTTTCCAAGGTGTTTGACGTTTCGATCAATACGCTGCTCGGTTCCCCGAGGGAGTTGGTATGTCAATGTTGCGGAATGCCTCTTGAGGATTCGAGCATTAGCAAGGAAATCGATGGCTTTTTCAACGAGGAGTACTGCAAATGGTGCTACGCGGATGGCGAATACATGTATCACAATATGGACGATCTGATAGAGGTCTGTGTTGCGCACATGGCAAATGAAGCGTTTCCGTCAGAGCAAGTTCGCGCGTATATGAAAGAAATGCTTCCAAAACTTGACTACTGGAAGCAGTACAAAAATCTGGACGGTGCGGAAAAATTTGAAGAATTCAAGCATAAGCTGATTGAAGAAATCAACTCACTTGGAGTGGAGGGAATGCCTAAGCTTGAAAAACTGAGCGCTCTTGTAGGAGGATACGTGAATCTTGAATACCGCCTTCCAAACGGTAAGAGCGTAAAATTTCTTGACGACAACGCAACCTATCTCGGATATCAGCTTGAATGTGAATTCGGTGGTAACCGTTGTTTTGGAATTGTGGCAAATATGGATTTTATCCTCATTTGTACCTATGAAGCAAACGGCGAAAATCCTGAGCTTGTAATTTATAAAAAGAGATAAGAAAAAGCCTCTGAGAAATCTTTTGATTACTCAGAGGCTAATTTTACGTTTAGCGAACTACCGAAGAATGGCTATAGATATAGAACTCCTCTTGGCTCGGCATCCACTTCTTTTCTTTGGGAGGGAATGTCGCATCAAAGGCTTCAACAGCAGCGGTGTCCTCACAGCAGTCGGCAGCGGTGGAGGGAATATACATCCACTTTCTGCCGTCAAGCGTGCCCGGAACAAGCTCTGCAACGAGCAGGGCGGTAGGGAAGTTTCCGTCAACAACAAAGCTGACGTTCTTCTTTTTACAGCTCACGAAACCACGGCTGACATAGTTGCCCGGATTGCCGAAATTGATGTTCACGTCATAGCCCATCTTTTGTGCAACCTCAAAGGAATGCTCAATCAAGAGCTTGCCGAGCTTCTGCCTTTGATGCTCGGGAGCAACGCAAAGCGGCCCGAAGGAAAGAATCTCCTTACGTTCGCCGTTCTCGTCCTCAAGCCACGCCTTGGTGTACATGATGTTACCGACGATCTCGCCGTCTTTTTCAAGTACGAATGCAAGC
>JAFTKJ010000072.1 GCA_017453305.1 Clostridia bacterium | reverse complement strand
TTTGAGATAGTAATATTGGGAGTGTTTGTTCGCCGCCGCGCAGTTTAACTGACGGAATTTGTTAGCACGTGCATCACTTTCTGACGCGCGCGATCCGCGCGCTCGGCTCTCGCAAGCGGCTCGGGACCGCCGAGACCCTATCCGCTCAGAGAGTTGTTTTGTTTGAGGTAAGGGTGTTGGCAGGCTTCTCCTTGAGGAGAAGCCTTACGAAAATCCGTGCACGTGTTCGAAAAAGACGCACAAACTTGTAGGGACCGGCGTCCTCGACGGTCCATGCTAGGATTTCGGTCAAAAATATCCCATTATGCGCCTTCTCAGAGATGACGCGTTCAAGGAAGTGCGGTGCGAACATGTGAAAATGGTAACGCCGCCTGCGTAGCATGATCCCCACCGACGCAGGGGGAGAGAACGTTGGTAGACCTCGCGTTTTCGTCGGTGCTTGCTCCATCCTTTTTACAAACATGAATCCCCTACCGTCAAAAAGGCTCTTGACAGGTAGGGGATTTTATGGTAAAATATATATTAAGATGGAAGGTTGTGTGTCAATCGAGTGAATTCGACTGCTTTTGAAGCTTCATTTGCGCAAAAAACGCGGTGATGTACATACTGTGCGAAACGGAAATGATAACGTTTCGCAAAAAATCCTTTTCCTCGGTGTGCGTTACGCCCAGGTTGACGTCGGGCGCGTCTTTGTTGCCAAAGACGTACGCCAGCATGTTCTCCAGCTCACAGCAAAAATAATCGTATGCCATGGGTAGGGTATAGTTTTCGCGTTGCATGTCATACATGGCAACAATATCCTCTAAGCTAAGCACGTTTTTGGTAACTGCAAGGAAGGTCAGGTAAGCGATCTGGTCGGCATTGTACTGCTTTTTCAGCGGAGATGCGATCAGTCCCTTCTTAACGTAATTGCTGATCATCGAGATGGTGATTTCCGCACAGCCAATCGGCACCAAAAAGCCGTTGATATATTGTGTGACCTGCTCCAGGTGCAGTCCCGCGTTGGGAATTTCGGCATACCTCGGCAATCGAAAATCCGAGACCAAATTCCGCAAATTCTGTTTGATTTGTGGGTTCATCATGCCATTATTATAACGCATTCTTCGGAAAAAGTCAATAACTTTCCCAAACCTATTGACTTTTTTTCCAAAAACTGATATAATACTATCGGTTTTTGAAAAACCGATGCAAGCATGAAGCAAGGTTCTAATAAGCATTTATATACAATAAGTTACTTGAAAAAGAATTCAAAGGAGAATTTGAACATGAGAGATTACGTGATCTATACCGACTCCGCTTGTGATATCAAGCCCGAAATGCTGGCTGAGTGGGGCGTACCTTACCGTTGCCTGACCTTCCGCTTTGACGGCGACGAGAAGGAATATTCCAACGAGGATATGTCCGTTGAGGAGTTCTATGCAAAAATGAAGGCAGGCGGCGTGGCAAAGACCGCGGCTGTCAACTCCGAGGCGTTTGCAACCGAGTTTGCAAAAATTTTGGACGAGGGTAAGGATCTTTTGTACCTTGGCTTTTCCTCGGGACTGAGCACCACCTACAACTCCGCACGCATTGCGGCAGAGAGCCTCAAGGAAAAGTATCCCGAGCAAAAGATCATCGTCATCGATAGCCTTTCCGCATCTGCAGGCGAGGGCTTGTTCGTATATATGGTCGTGCAGGAAAAGAAGAAGGGTGCCACCATCGAGGAGGCAGCCGCATTCGCAAAGGATCTTGTCGGCCGCATGGGCATCTGGTTCACGGTAGACGATCTCGTATACCTCAAGCGCGGCGGTCGCGTCAGCCCCACGGCGGCGTTTGTGGGTAACCTGCTTGGCATCAAGCCCGTGCTCTACATGGATAACGACGGTCATCTGATCCCCGTATCCAAGGTACGCGGCAGAAAGACCTCCATCAACGCCCTGGCAGATCAGTACACCGCACGCGCAGTGGATAAGGAGAACGGCGTGGTATTCATTTCCCACGGTAATTGCCTCTCCGATGCCGAGGCGCTCGCGGCGATCCTTAAGGAAAGACACGGTGTCGAGGTCAAGGTCATCACCGACGTAGGCCCCGTGATCGGTGCACACTCCGGTCCCGGCACGCTGGCACTGTTCTTTATTGCAAACGAGAGATAAGCATCGGGCGTCGCGCAACGCGATTTTCCCATTACATTGAAGGAGATTGGATATGGCAGAAAGCAAGAAGCCGGAAGAGAAGAAGTCCGCTTCCTTGAAAACCGAGGAGGTTGCCAAAATTGCGGCGGATACCGTCAAAAAGGCGGCGAACACCGTAAAAAAGGCTGCAAAGACCAGCGTTCATAAAACGGCTGAAACCATTATCAAGGTCAGCGATGCGACCAAAAAGGCATCGGAGGAGAAAAAAGCCAAAAAGGCAGCCGAAGAGGCGCAAAAGCCCAAAAAGCCCAAAAAGAAACCGCCTACGTGGCAGGATATCAAGCTGATGGGCGGTGCTCTGCTTTCCAAAATGGCACGCGGCGGTGCGCAGGAGCTTCGCTCCAACGCCGAAACCGTCAACAAGCTCAACGTATTTCCCGTTCCGGACGGTGACACCGGCGACAACATGCGCATGACCATCGAAAGCGGCGTTGCCGCAATCGAGCATCTTGAATCGGATAACCTTGCCGAGGTCATGAAGGCGTTCTCACACGGTATGCTGCTTGGCGCACGCGGAAACTCCGGCGTTATTCTGTCGCAGTTCTTCGCAGGCACCGCAAAGGGCATCGAGGGCGTGGACCAGGCAGACCCCGAGGCATTCGGTCGCGCATTGCAAAAGGGTGTCGAGCAGGCGTATACCTCTGTTATGACGCCTACCGAGGGCACCATTTTGACCGTTGCGCGTGAGGCTGTCGAGTATGCCGTCTCCCGTATTACCCCCGAAAGCACCATCAGCACGCTGTTTGCCGATCTGGTTGCAGAGATGCATGCATCGCTTGAGCGTACCCCCGAGATCCTGACCGTTCTGCGTGAGGCAGGCGTTGTGGATAGCGGCGGAGCAGGTCTGCTTTACATTATGGACGGCTTTAACCGCGTGCTCAACGGCGAGGACATCCTCGGCGACGAGGACGTGGCGCGCCTGACCTCCAAGCCTGCAGCAGCCCCTGCGGCTGATTTTGACGGCTTTGGACCCGACAGCGTGATGACCTACGGCTACTGCACCGAGCTTCTGGTTCGTTTGCAGAACTCCAAGACGGATATCAATTCCTTTGACGTGGAGGCGCTTAAGGCGTTCCTCGCCAAGATCGGTGACTCCATCGTCGCATTCCAAACCGATAGCATCGTCAAGATCCACGTGCACACCCTCACACCCGAAAAGGTGCTGGCGCATTGCCGCGAGTTTGGTGAGTTTTTGACGGTCAAGATCGAAAATATGTCGCTTCAGCACAGCTCCACCGTGGAGGAAGGGGAGGGCACTGCCGCACCCAAGACCGAGGAAGCACCCGTTGCCGCACCTGCCAAAAAGTACGGCGTGGTTGCCGTTTGCACCGGCCCCGGCATTGAGGCGCTCTACCGCGACTTTGGCACCGACGAGGTGGTTGAGGGCGGACAGACGCAAAACCCCTCCACCAACGACTTTTTGGATGCCTTTGCCAAGGTGAACGCCGAGCACATCTTCGTGTTCCCCAACAACGGCAATATCTTTATGGCGGCACAGCAGGCGGCAGAGCTTTACACCGCCGCTACCATCCACGTCATTCCCAGCAAGAACATCGGCTCGGGCTACGTGGCACTCTCGGGCGCGAACTTCGAGGAGGAGGATCCCGAGGCGATTGCCGCAGAGATGATCGAGGCAATGAAGCGTGTGACGGCAGGCTACGTCTCTCCCTCCATCCGCGACGCGGAGATCAACGGCGTCAGCATCAAGAACGGCGACACCATCGGCGTGATCGAAAAGACCATCGTCCTTTCCGAAAAGGATCGCATGACGGCTGCAGAGGCACTTGCAAAGCAGCTGATGGACGGTCCCGACAAGTTCATGCTCACCGTGTTCTGCGGCAAGGATGCATCCGCCGAGGAGCAGGAGCAGTTCAAGTCCGTGCTCGAGTCCGCATGCCCCGATGCAGAGATCTACTTCATCGACGGCGGACAGGATATCTACCCCTACATTTTCGTAGCGGAATAAAAGATGCGTTCTTTATGGAAAAACCGTGCTTTGCGCGGTTTTTCCGATCTTAAAATAAAAAAGGAGATTGGATTATGAAGCAAGTAAAGGTACAGCCCTTGACCCGTGATGCATTTGCACCCTTTGGAGAATTTTATGATATGGCAAATCCCGACGGATATCCGCTTTGCGGCGCGATCCATCAATTTTACCCCGACCGCATGACCACGGCGTGCCAAGGTCGTCTTGCGTTCTCGCCTCTGGTGGTCAAAAAGTCGGAGCCCATGGTGATCACTCAGCAGGAGTATCACACCACCACCGAGGAGCTGATGCTCCCCTTGGATGACGATATCATCGTTCACGTTGCTCCCGCATCGGGCGGCGCGGTCGTCACCGACCACGCAAAGGCGTTCCTCGTTCCCAAAAATACGCTTGTCAAGCTCAAGGCTGCCGTTTGGCACCTCGCGCCCTTGCCTGCCACAAAGGATCAGGTCACGGTGATGATCATTCTTCCCGAATGCACCTACGCCAACGATTGCCCCGTCGTCGATCTTTCCCCCGACGAGCAGTTTGAGATCGTAAAGTAAATCGACCGAACAGGGGCTGATTCATTTAGCGCAGAACAAAAACACACAAGCAAAATAAGAGAAAAACGAACCGCTTTTTCTGTCGAGAAGATAGAGAAAGCGGTTTTTAAGGTAGAAATCCTTACGGATTTCAATATTTTATGTGTGTTTTT
>JAFTKJ010000071.1 GCA_017453305.1 Clostridia bacterium | reverse complement strand
GTACCCGGCATATAGACCGCCGACAGCTTCTCACATCCGTAGAACGCGTCATACTCGATTATCTTCAAAGCATTACCCAAAACCGCAGATTTAAGAGAAGTATCGCCCCAAAATGCCGAACTGCCAATGTTGCGGACCGATTTACTGACGAATGATGCCAGCGCTTTGCAGTTCTGGAAAGCTTCCCACTTAACATCTGTTACCCTGTCGGGTAGCTTGATTTTTCTAAGCTTAGAGCAGTTGCGAAAAGCCGCGTCCGGGATAATCTCCAACAACTCGCCGAGTTTGACATCTGTCAAAGCGCTACAGCCGTCGCACATATAAGCGCCGATCTCCGTAACGCTGTTAGGTATCACCATCTGCTTTAATGCGGTACAATTCTGAAAAGCACCGCTGTCGATTTTAGTCAGAGTGCCCGGCAGGGAAATGGACGACAGCGACTTGCATTTTGTAAAAACGCCGTAGCTAATCTCTCTCAGATACTTCGGCAACTGTACAGATTTCAAACTTATACAGCCCGAGAAGAGCGTACCCGGCAAGACCCTGAGTGTATCGGGCAGCGTGATACTGACAAGGGATTCGCAATTCTGAAATACCCGGTAGTTCAAAGATGTAAGACTGTTACCCAGAGAAATACTCTTCATACCGGTACACCCGAGAAAAGCGCCTTCACCGATAGTGGTAACGGAATTCGGCAGTTTGACATTATCCAATGCCTTGCAGTTCCAAAACGCAGAATGTTCTATTGTTTTCAGCTTTGACCCTCTAAAAACGACTGTTTTTAGACAGCTGTCTCCGTCAAAAGCACGGTATTCGATCGTTTCCACAGAAGAACCAATCGTGATTTTCTCCAACCATTTGCAGATAAAAGCACAGTATCCGATTTTTTTGACTGTATCGGGAACGGTAATATTCTCAGGAGTTTCGGAGTCGGAAAAAGCAGAGTGACCGATCTCGGTTACCGTTTTTCCTCCAATCGTCGACGGGATATTAACGGTCGTTTCTTTACCTGTATATTTCTTGATTCTCACTGTACCGTCAGTCAGCACCTCATACTTGTAATTGCCGTAGGTGTACTCGGTCGCGCCGGTCTCAGCCAAATCTACCGGGTTTTCAGTCTTGGCAGAGTTATTGGGAACATCAACCTCGGGAGCCGATGACGGGGCGTCAATATTGGCTTCATCAGATGATTCGTCGGTAGCAACAGTAGGCTCTGTCAATGCAGATGCACCGATCGGGACGATCATGACAGCTGCCAAAACCATACAAAGCGACAGTAACATGGATAGAGCTTTCTTCATAAATATTCCTCCTCCGGATTCTTTTGCTAATATTGTACCATATAGCAACAGCGCATGCAATCCAAAAAGCAGCCAACGGAATTGTGCAGATTGTATAACACAATCAAAGCAGCATCGCGCGCATTTTGAGCAGAATCTTCTTTTCCCTGCGCGAGATCTGCACCTGGGTCGTGCCGAGCTGACGCGCGGTATCCGACTGGGTCTTGTGCTGATAATACCGAAGCAGCCAGGTCGTGATTATATCATCGACGAGGTTATCCTGAAGGCGATCGAGGCTCCTCGTGCAGAGGTTTCCAAGTACGCTCCCAAAATGACCACCATGAAGATCGACCCCGACAAGATCCGCGAGGTCATCGGTAAGGGTGGCGCTGTGATCCAGAAGATCGTTGCCGACACCGGTGCAAAGATCGACATCGAGGACGACGGAACCATTCGCATTGCCGCTATCAACAGCGAGCAGGCAGATGCCGCAAAGGCTTGCATCGATGCCATCGTATTCGAGCCCGTGGTTGGCGCAGTTTACACCGGAACCGTTACCGGCATTAAGGAATTTGGTTGCTTTGTAGAGTACGCTCCCGGTAAGGAAGGCATGGTTCACATCTCCAAGATCGCTCCTCGCCGCATTGAAAAGGTTGAGGACGTGCTTAAGCTTGGCGACGTTGTTAAGGTAAAATATATCGGACTTGATAAGAAGGGCCGTATGGACTTCTCCATCAAGGACGCTTTGGAAGGCTGATTTGCCCAAAATCTCATGAAAGGAGTAACACAACATGGGAAACAAAGCAACACCTCCTCGCAGCTTTAACACAATTCGTCACAGCCAAACCAAGGAGCGTGCACAACGCCAAAGAACACAGCGTGTTGTGCTGCTCTCCATCTTCGTCATTCTCGGTGTAATGGTGATCTCTCTCTTGGTGCTTGGCGTCCTTTCGATTGCAAATGCGATCATCGATAGCCTCCCCGAGGAGACCACCACCGAAGCACCGAACGAGACTAACGATCCCGCACAAATTCTGTATCAGCAGATCACAAAGACCTCTGCCGACATCAACAGCGGCGTGCTGTTGATGGTCAATCAGAATCTTGAGTATCACTTCCCTTCCATTTCGCTGATCAAAATTTACGATCAGCGCTCTAAGGTCAACGGAACAAACATTTATCAGCTTGCAAGCACCGATTACAAGCTGCAAGCAGATGCGTTTGATGCCTTTGACGCAATGATGCTGAAGTATTACGAGCTCACCGAGGATAACTCGATCAAGGTCTCCTCTGCTTACCGTACCCTGGATGATCAGGCAAATCTTCCGGGAACGGACATTGAGCCCGGTCATTCCGATCACCACACCGGCTACTGCGTGGCATTGAAGTACAATGACGGAACGGATCTTGAGCCTTCCCATTGGATCTTTGAAAACTGCCACAAATACGGCTTTGTGATCCGCTACCCCGAGCACAAGAGTGACAAGACCGGCGTAACCGAGTACACACACTGCTTGCGCTACGTTGGCGTGGCACACGCAACCTACATGCAAAAGAACGACCTTTGCCTGGAGGAATACGTTGAGCTTTTGAAGACCTCCTACTCCTCGGGCAACCACTTGACAGTGTCCGCCTTGGATGGAAATTCGTACGAGATCTACTACGTACCTGCCTCCAGCGGAGATCTGACAACCTTTAACGTTCCAAGCAATTACAGCTACACCGTTTCGGGCGACAACCACAACGGATTTATCGTAACTGTAAATCTCTCTGCCCCCAATGCATAAAATAATAATCATCTGCATAAACTACTAATAATATGACGGAGGAAATAAATATGGAAAACGAAAACATGAACCTGATGGAAGAAGAAGTTACCGCTGAAGAGATCACCGTTGAAGAACCCGTAGTGGAAGAAGTCGAAGAGGTTGTGGCTGATGAGGCTTCCAATGTGGATGAGGACGTCGCTACCGAGGAAGAATCCGAGGAAACCGCAAGCGAAAAGCTGGCTCGCAAGTTTGGCGAGGTGAAGGCTGCTTGTTGCGGCACCATCGACCGCATTGCGCATGATTTGAAGGAGACCAATTACAATCCTTATATCAAGCAGACCCGTACCTACAAGCTGGAGATCTTCCGCAATTGCAACGATGAAGAGCCCATTGACGTTTACGAAACGACCGATGTAAAGAGCTTTTCCGCAAAGGCACTTGCCGTTGCCGGAACTGCCGCTATGCTTTTGATGTTTGCCACCAACGGCGTAGTGAAAAAACTGCTTAAGTAAGTCAAATAAGCGAAAACAAAAAGAACACATCTCTTTCGATGTGTTCTTTTTCTTTATTTTTACAGCGCTTGCAAAAATGCCTTCAGCTTTTGCGCCAGCACGTACTGCCCCGCATCGTTGAAGTGCAGACCGTCGGCGGTGTACTGCTTGCAGTCCTCGGGCTCTTTGGGATCGATACCCAGGTTGTGGTAAAGATCCAGAACCGGAATTTGGAATTGCTCTGCCGTTTTTTGAATGACCTCTACGTAAGAGAGCAACGGCTTTGCGTCTGCCTTTTTGTTGGGATGGGTAGAAACCTGCAGATCGTTAAAATCCGAGCGCGTGCAGCATGCGGGTGTCATGAACACCACGGGAATGCCGCGGCTGATGAATTTCTCCTTCAGGGTATTCATCAAAAAGAAAACGCCGCCGCAAAAGCTGTTGGGGGTGGTATCGCCAATGCTGCCAAAGGGAGCGTCACCGTGCAGATAATCGTTGACACCGCCGTAAACGACGACCAGATCAACGTTGTTTTCTATGTTGTAGGCTCTGCCGCAAAAGCAAAGATCCCATCTGGGAAAGTCACTTGCACGGCTCTGATGCGCAAGGCGCGAGCCACCAATGCCGTAGTTGTAGGTCTTTTTGAGGTTGCATTCACGCGCCAGGACGTGATCGTAACGGTTGTTTGCAATATCTGCCACGCCAACGCCCTCGGTGATGCTGTCGCCAAGAAAAGCGATGATCTTTCCTTCTAAATTCATACGTTTTCTCCTTATTTTGTTTTATGATCAGATCGCATCTTCAAAATACGATTCTATTCGCTCTGCCATTTCCTTTTCCGTGATTTCAAACGCGAGGGCAAGCTCGGCATACAAAAAGCTCTTTGCCCTTGCAACCAGATCGCGCTCCCCCTCCGAGAGGCGTTGGATGCGATTTGGGAACTCATTTTTGCGGCGGTTTGCCGTTTTGATGATGCGGACCCATTCGATTGGTTCGTGTGTGTGCATGGCATCCAGATACTTGGTACGCAACACCTTTCCGTTGGGCTCAATGATTGGCTCAACCTCGCGAATGCCGCTCAAAAGCGCCTCGGCTCCCTCTCGGTCCAAAAGCCGACGCATGTAGATTGTTTCGTTGCTTGCAGGCACGTAGATGACGCCGCTTTTATCATGAATGGATTGCATAATATAATACGTTTGGTCGGCAGGCATCCCGTCAAGGGGAGAAACCTGAATGTCCAAAATTTTGCAAATCCCCCCCGATGCGTAAAAAACATACTCATCTTTTTGAAACCGTTGATCCATGAAATTCCCTCGCATTCATAATCTTTACATATATTATACCATATTTTTTCAAAAAAGTGGTATGTTAATCTTACAAATTCACAAAAAAGTAAAAAAATGGATATCAAAAAGCGGAACGCATCCTTGACACGTTCCGCCAATTTTGTTTGTTTTGATTACATCAGGGAGCGATACAGCGCGATGATGTCCTCCAGGGTGGGATCCTTGGGGTTGCCGGGGCGGCAAGCGTCTGCCATTGCGGACTCGGAAAGGAATTGGATATCCTCCTCCTTTGCAATTGCCTTAAGATCCTGCGGAATGCCAACGTCGATAGAAAGCTGACGAACAGCGTCCACAGCCGCCTTGCGGTATTCCTCTACACTCATCGTTTCGGTTCCCTCAACGCCCATTGCCTTTGCAATGTCGCGGTACTTTTCACCCGTCTCGGATGCGTTGTATTCCATAACTGTAGGAAGCAGGATCGCATTTGCCACGCCGTGAGGTGTATCGTAAACGGCACCCAGGGAGTGTGCCATGGAGTGAACGATGCCAAGACCTACGTTGGAAAAGCCCATGCCGGCAATATACTGACCAAGTGCCATGCCCTCTCTGCCCTCGGGCGTGTTTGCAACGGCGCCGCGCAGACTCTTTGCAATCAGCTCGATCGCCTTGAGGTGGAACATATCGGTCATTTCCCATGCGCCCTTGGTGATATAACCCTCGATTGCGTGGGTCAAGGCATCCATACCCGTAGCGGCGGTCAGCCCCTTGGGCATGGTGCTCATCATATCGGGATCAACAATTGCAACAACGGGAATGTCGTGTACGTCAACGCATACGAACTTTCTCTTCTTTTCTACGTCGGTAATGACGTAGTTGATGGTAACCTCAGCGGCGGTACCTGCCGTGGTGGGAACGGCAATGATCGGCACGCTGGGATTTTTGGTGGGAGCAACGCCCTCAAGGCTGCGCACGTCGGCAAACTCGGGGTTTGCAATGATGATACCGATTGCCTTGCAGGTATCCATCGAAGAGCCGCCGCCAACCGCGATCAGGCAGTCCGCGTTTGCCTCCTTGAATGCCGCAACACCGTTTTGCACGTTCTCGATGGTGGGGTTTGCCTTGATATCGGAAAAGATCTCGTACGCAATGTCAGCCTTTTCCAATACGTCAAGCACTTTTTTTGTAACACCGAACTTGATCAGATCGGGGTCGGAGCAGACCAGAGCCTTTTGAAAGCCTCTTTGCTTGATTTCGGTTGCAACCTCGCAAACCGAGCCCGCGCCGTGATACGACGTCTCGTTTAAAACAATTCTTGCCATTTTTTAATTCCTCCGTTTTTGTTTTTGATATGTTGATCATCCCTTAAGATGAAGCTTTGTCGAACAATCTGTCCTTTTGCACGCCGTACACGTCCTTGACGCGTGCCAGCACCTCCCGCACGTCGCGGTAGAGCTGCTTTGTGTAGGGGCGCAGATCGGCACTGACGCCAAGAGCCTCTACGTCAAGCTTTTCGGCAATGTAGAGCGAGCGATACAGGTGATACTCCTGCGTTACGATCAGCACCCGTTTTTGGGGATATGACGCCGCAAGGTTTGCAATGCTCTCATAGGTGGAATAGCCATAGGGATCCACCAGGATCTTTTCCTCGGGCACGCCCATCTCCTTCGCACAGCGTTGCATCACGGTCACCTCATCGTAGGAGCCGTCCTCTCTGCGGTCACCGCTCATCAGAATGGCATCGCAAAGCCCCTTTTGGTAGAGCTCCACTCCCGTTTTGATGCGGTCGTAAAGCATGTGGCTGGGTTCCCCGTTGGCGTTGACGCCACAGCCGAGCACGATGACAAGATCAAAGTGCGCGCTCTTCTCCTCCAGAGCTTGAGCAGTCATGATGCGATCTCCCGTTTTTGCGCAGACCGAGGCACTCAGCACAAGCACACTCACCCCCATGAAAAGCACCACACCCAAAAGGAGTGCGTATACGGGAAGCAGGTGTCGGGCAAAGAGCCTTGCACACAGCTTTTTGATGGTTGCACCAACGGTGCGACAAGCGAGAAGCACACCGTGCGTGATGCTTACAGGCAAACGGCGCCACGTCTCTTTTTTAACTTTCAATCCGTCAAAAGCCCTCCTTTCAAAAGCGGAACAAACCGCTGTTTTCATTATAGCAGAAAACATGCGGTTTGTCAACGGGATATCTGTTTATTTTTTAACAATTTCACATACTTTTCAAGTATCCGACACCTATGAAAGCTCTTGCCGCAAAAACGCCAGGATCTTTTTCTCCTCCCTGGAAATCTTGACCTGCGTCAGTCCCAGCGCTGATGCGGTCTGCTGCTGCGTCAAATTGCGATAGTAGCGCATCAGGACGATCTTACGCCACAAGGGTGGCAGGCGGTTGATAGACTGCGTCAGAGCTACACGGTCACAAATGCGCTCGCTTTCCCGTTCGCTTTCCTCATCCGCGATCACCCCCTCGTAGGTTACGGTGTCTTCTCCATAAACGAAATCGGATAGCGATGCGACGGGAGAGATGGCATCCAGGGAAATGGCGGCGTCCTCAATGCTGACACCACAGCGTTGTGCCAGCTCGGCAATGCTCGCCTCCCTTCCCTCCTCGGTCGCAATGCGATTTTTCTCGTGCATCAGCGAAAGTCCCTGCCGTTTATAAATACGGCTGACCTTGATGGGCCCGTCGTCACGCAGATGGCGTCGGATCTCTCCGACGATCAAGGGGACGGCGTAGGTGGAAAAGACGGTGCCGCGCTCTCGTGAAAAGGAACGGATGGCTTTGATCATCCCAATGGTGCCGATTTGTACCAAGTCCTCATACTCGGTGCCGCGATCCAAAAATCTGCGTGCCACCGTGCGCACAAGACCAATATTTTCCTCCACCAATTCCGCCTCGGCGGAGGCATCCCCACGGCTGACGCGCTCCAACAGCTCCCCGTTTCGTTCATACAGTTTTGCAGGATCCATACGTTCCCCCTTTGTAAAGCAAGAAAAAGAGCTTTCGCTCATTTATGTAGGCGCTTTAAAAGCGTGACCGTAGTTCCCTTTCCCACGCGGCTGCTCACGCGCAATTCGTCGCAAAAGTTCTCCATGACCGTAAAGCCCATGCCGCTGCGCTCTCCCTCGGCATCGGTGGTAAACAGCGGCTCGCGCGCCTGCTTGACGTTTTCAATGCCGCATCCGCGATCACGGATCTCAATTTGGATCAATCTCCCCTCGCAAAGCTTGACGCCTATGAGAATATCCCCCATTTGCTCGCGATAGGCGTGCACGATGCAGTTGGTGACTGCCTCGGAGACCGCACATTTGATGTCTGCCAGCTCCAATGCCGTTGGGTTGAGCTGTGCGCAAAATGCCGCGACGGCGGCGCGCGCCATTCCCTCGTTGACCGAGAGCGACGGCAGGACAAGCTGCATCTCGTTTTCCACCGCCGCGCTGAAATCCACTCTGTTACTTTTCATTCCCTTTCATTTCCTTTCACCTTTGTTTTTAAAATCGAAAGCATGCGATCCATGCCTGCAAGCTTGATCATTTTCATCACAGCGGGGCTGGGATCCAGCACGGCAAGCGTGCCGCCGCACCGTTTTTGCAGGGCAAAGCGCCCCATGATGAGCCCCAGCCCCGAACTATCCATAAAATCCACGCCCGAAAGTTCCAAAAGCACCCGCGCCGGCTTTTTTGCAATAATGGTTTCGTCAATTTCGGTTCTGACGCGTACCGCGCTGTGGTGATCGATCTCGCCGCCAAAGTGCACGACCAGCGTATCCCCACGCTCCTCATAGGTGATCTGTCCGCCTTTTTTGATCATATTTTTCAGCCCTCCTTTGCCAAGGCTTGTCTTTTTTGCTTTATTGTACCACATCCTGCGCGCAAAATTTGTCGGAGTGCGCGACAAAATAAAAAAATATACGGCACAACCGACATGCGGTTGTGCCGTATATTCTGTCAGAATGAATTAGTCGGCGTATACGCTGACCTTCTTCTGGGATTTGGTCTTTTGCTCGAACTTAACTCTACCGTCGATCAGAGCATACAGAGTGTAATCCTTGCCTACGCCAACGTTTTCGCCTGCGCAAACAGCGGTGCCTCTTTGTCTGATGATGATATTGCCGGCAACGACGGGCTGACCGTCTGCTTTCTTTACGCCAAGACGCTTGGACTCACTGTCACGACCGTTCTTGGTGGAACCGACACCTTTCTTATGAGCAAAGAACTGTAAACTGAGCTTTAACATCATTCTTATCCTCCAAAAATTTTTTGTTCCCTTTGGGAACGTTGGGATTTGGGTGGGCTTATTCCTCGTACGGCTTATCCACGACCGACACGTCAAGATAATCCGCATACTCCTCAAGCATGTCACCAAGCTGACAGTAGTAACCCATCATAATGCCCGACACCGCATAGCGCTTGTAATCGTCCGACTCGAACTCCGGAAGTGCAGCCTTGGCTCTTACGGTGATCTTTGTGGCGCCCTCGTTGACGTCGTAATCAACGGAAGAAGCGTATGCAACCTCGATGGTATTGATGAGAAACATTGTCATGGACGAGATAGCGGCGCACAAAATGTCGTCCCCTGCCTCGGCATAACCCGTGTGACCTTGCTCCTCAAAGCCGTAGAATACTCCACCGCTTCTGAAAAACACGATTTTTGTCATGTCCTGTGACCGAAAAATCAGCCCTCGATCTTCGTGATCTGAACCTTGGTGTAAGGTTGACGGTGACCGATCTTCTTCTTCTCGTTCTTCTTCGGCTTGTACTTCATAACGTAGATCTTCTTGTTCTTACCGTTCTTAAGAACCTTGGCAGTAACCTTTGCACCGTCTACATGGGGAGCACCAACCTTACAGCCGTTGTCATTGGACAATGCCTTAACGCTGTCGAAAACGATTTCGTCTCCTTCGTTAACGTCGAGCTTTTCAACAAAAATAATGTCCT
>JAFTKJ010000070.1 GCA_017453305.1 Clostridia bacterium | reverse complement strand
GTTTGAGTAGTATTCTCGTTTGAATTGTTCGAGATCCGTTACACATACTTTTTAAAAGTAGCTTTGTACTTCTCTCTTGTTGTTCAATTTTCAATGACCGTTTGCCGCCACTTTTGCGACAGCCTTGATATTATACCACATTCGTTCCCGCTTGTCAATACCTTTTTTAAAAGTTTTTTCAACTTTTTTCAAGTTTTTTACCAAGCTAACTCCGCGGTTCCTATCCCCATCCTTGCGGACAGTGTTGATATTATACCACTTTTGCATGCGGTTTGTCAAGAGTTTTTTTCATTTTTTTACGATTTTTTCCATTTTTATCAAATTTCAGTCATCCTGCACAAACAAAAAGGCTTCTTTTTGTGCACAATCACCATGTTCATTCCGCTTTTTTGCAGAAATACGACGTCGAAGACCGAAAAAGGCGTTGTGTCCCGAGGAACACAACGCCTAAAAAATCGTCTTTTACGATCAGATCTCGGGGATCACGATCTCAACTTCCTTGCCTGCCTCGGCGGATCTTGCGATACCGTCGATGATAGCCTGGTTGTACAGGATCTCGGAGGAAGGAACGGGAGCCGTTCCGCCTTCCTTTACAGCGTCAAGGAAGGTACGGATCTTCAGATCGAAGAGGTTCTCTTCCATCTTAATAATCGGCACGGTGGTTTGAGTCTGCTCGCCGCACACCTCGTGGTAGATGGTCATAGCGCCACCAACAGTGCCGTTCCAGCACTCGGTGGAAGGAATGCGCAGGCTTCCCTTGGTACCCATGATGATGGTATCACCGGAGGTATCGAGGTTCATTGCCCATGCGATACGGAAGTCGAGGATGATGCCGCCCTCCAGACGGATGAACGCTGCTGCGAAATCATCAACGCCGAAGATGGAAGCATACTCGGGATGTCCGGTCTTTACGTAGTTGGAGTAGTTGGGATCCTTACCGAAGAAGGCAGACTTGTAGCCCGAAACGGTCAGAGGCTTAGGGTTACCAACTGCGTTGAGGACCATATCCAAGGAGTAGCAGCCGATATCACCGAGAGCGCCAAGACCTGCGGTCTTATCCTCGATGAAGCTGGTGCCGTAAGGCGTAGGAATGCCGCGACGGCGTCCGCCACCGGTTTGGATGTAGTAGATCTGACCCAGCTGACCGGATTGGCAGATCTTTTTGATCATCTTCATGTTGGCGTCCATTCTGGGCTGATGTCCGATGGAGAGGATCTTGCCGCTTGCCTTTTCTGCCTTGATGACCTCAACAGCCTCGTCAAGGGTTACGGTGAAGGGCTTTTCCAGAAGAACGTTGATGCCTGCGTTAAGGGAGTCGATTGCGGGCTGTGCGTGCTGACGGTTGTAGGTGCAGATGGAAACTGCATCGAGCTTGAGGCTCTTGTCGGCAAGCATTTCCTTGTGGGATGCGTAGTCGGTCTTAACGCCCTCAACGCCGTGCTTTTCAAAGAATGCCTTTGCCTTGCCGGGGATGAGGTCTGCGCCTGCTACGATCTCAACGTCGGGCTGTCTCAAGTAAGACGCGATGTGCGCATCTGCGATCCAACCCGTACCGATGATACCGACTCTTACCTTTTTGTTGGTGTCAATGACCTTTTTTTCTTGGTTCTTTTTGAAATCATCCAATCCCATGATTCAAATCCTCCGTGTTCTGAAATTTTAGATTTATCTTGTTTTCGGTCGTCTACGATTCAGCAACCGATGCTCTTGAGGTATGCGCGGCTCTTCTCTGCGCACTCCATGGAGGTCAAGCCGAGAGAGGGCTTATCCTGCTCGACGGCAACCCAGGTAGCGCCTGCCTTTTCGGCAGCGGCGAGAATGGACGGAAAATCCTGCTTGCCCGAGCCTACGGGGCGGAAATCAAACGCCTCGGCAGAGCCTTCTGCCTTTTTGTCAATTCCGATCAGCTCGTACATATTCTCGGACTTGGAACCGACGAAGTCCTTCAGATGTACCAGAGGAGAACGTCCCGCATACTTCATAATGTATTCGGAAGGATTCTCTCCTCCAACGTTGACCCAGCAGGTGTCAAGCTCGGTTTGGAGCAGATCTGCGGAAACGCTGTCGTACAGAATATCAAGTGCGTACTTGCCGTCGATCTTGGTAAACTCAAAATCGTGGTTGTGATACAAAAGGGTCATGCCAAGCTTTTTGGCAACGGCACCAAGGGTCTTGACGTTCTCGATCACCTCTGCGAACTTGGGCATACCGGGACGGTACTCCTCGGTCAGGTAAGGGACGACCACGAACTTACAGCCGATGGTTGCGTATTGGCTCAGAACGCCCTCGGCATCCTTGACCATATCCAGATAGGGCACGTGTGCAGAGATCGGAACAAGACCGATTTCCTCGCACATCTTGCGGACCTCTTCGGGAGCGTGACCGTACAAGCCGGCAAACTCAACGCCGTCATAGCCCATTCTCTTTAATTCCTTCAGGGTACCGAAAAGATCCTTTTCGGCATAGTCTCTGACGGAATACACTTGAATCGCTACAGGAAAAGACATAGTGTTATTCTCCTTATATAATAGTGTGGAACAATATTCCTATGCTTATTATAAGACAAAATATGCGATTTTTCAAGACACTTCTTGAGAAATAAGAGACAAATATTGCTATCAGTGATTAACCAGAACCCGTGCCAGAGTGGCATCGGCGCAAATGCGCACGAAAAAGTGCTCACCGTGCGCCTCCATACCCACCAGGTACTGCTCCTCGTCGAATAAAACACCCGTATAGGTGTAAACGGTTTTTCCTTTTTTGAGAGCTTCAAACTGCTCCTTGGTATCCGCTCGCAGAGGAAGAACCGACTGCACTGCGGAAAGGGCGACGCGGCAGACCACCGTGATTCGTCTTCCGTAATATTCGGTGATGATAAAATCGAGCGTTCCGCCGTCGCTTTCGGTAATTTCGTAGGTATAGTGCCGCATCAGGCAAAGAGAGATGACCATGATCATTCCCGCATAGCCTGCAATGGCGGCAAGCTGAAACCACAGCGGCGGAAGATTGAGGGGCAGAGCACCCGTGACAAACATAGCTGTGCCAAAAGCGCCCAAAAGCGCGGCAAGCAGCTTTTCTTTTTTCTTTTTGAAGCTTGGACGGTAGGAATACATTTCAATCCTCCCTTTTTTTCATTCCGGACAAAAGGCGAAGCAACAGCTGCTCGGCAAGTACGGGGTCGGCTCTGCCGCCCGTTTGCTTCATCACGTTTCCAAGCAATGCCTGCAGTGCCGCACGCTTTCCGCCAAGATAATCTGCCACCACGCGCGGAAGCGTCTCGATCACCTGACGGGCGATGGGCAACAGTGCCTCCTCGGCTCTGATCTGTCCCAAGCCCTCGCGTTCGACTGTATCGCGCAAGGGAAAATCGGAGATCAAAAGACGGGAAAGCAGCTTTTTGGCGGTGGCGCTGTTGATGCTTCCCTCCCCCAAAAGCGTGGCAAGCTCCCCCAAGCGCGTCGATTGGACGGGGGATGTAAACGGCTCGCTTGTGCAATGGCGTAAAAGATCGCTGAGCAGCAGATTGACCGCAATGCGCGGATAGGCGGTGGAGGCTGCAACAGCCTCGTAATAGTCTGCCAACGCCACGTCGGAGACCAGGATCGCCGCATCGTCATTTGGAATGCCCCACTCGCGCGACAGGCGTGCCGCACGGGCTTTGGGCAGCTCGGGGAGCGAGGCACGCAGACGCGCGATCTCCGCCTCCTCGAGATATACGGGTGGGAGATCGGGCTCGTTGAGATAACGGTAATCGTCTGCCGTCTCCTTGACGCGCATGCGCACCGTCTGTCCGCTTTGGGCGTCATAGCGGCGCGTTTCGGGAAGGATGGATTCGCCGCGCGAGAGCAGATCGATCTGCCGTGCCTCCTCGTATCGGATCGCTTTTTCGGCAAAGGCGAAGGAGTTGATGTTTTTGATTTCGGTGCGGATGCCGAAGTAGTCGCTTCCCGCCTCGCGCACCGAAAGATTGACGTCACAGCGCATCTCACCCTCCTGCATACGGCAGTCGGAAATGCCGCAGGTTACAAGCACCGCGCGCAACGCCTTGAGGTATGCCGCCGCCTCCCCTGCCGAACGAATCTCGGGACGGGAGACGATTTCGATCAAGGGAACGCCGCAGCGGTTGCAATCGATGAAGGTTTCGGAGCCTCGGTGGACCAGCTTCCCCGCGTCCTCCTCCAAGTGGATGCGCTCAATGCCGATGCGGACATTGCCACGCTCGGGCGAGGTGATCTCCAAGGCACCGTTCTTGCAAAAGGGAGCATCGCCCTGCGAGATCTGATACGCCTTTGGAAGGTCAGGATAAAAATACTGCTTGCGGTCGGCACGGCTGAGTGCGGATATCTCACAATCAAATGCAAGACCTGCTTTGACGATCAATTCCACCGCGCGACGGTTGAGCACCGGCATCGCCCCCGGAAGTCCCAGGCAAACGGGGCAGCATTGCGTATTTGGAGGAGCGCCGAAGGTGGTAGGACACGCGCAAAAGATCTTTGTCGCGGTGGAAAGCTCGACGTGCACCTCAAGACCGATGACGGTCTCGTAGATTGGTTTGCTCATTTCCGTGCCACCTCCATTCTCTCTGCCACGCGCAAAAGCAGCCCCTCGCGTCCGCGCCCTGCCGTCAGCTGTACCGCCACGGGCAAGCCCTGGAAATCCGTACCGAAGGGGATGGACAAGGCAGGCATACCGCCAAGGTTGGCGTAGACCGTGCACAAGTCGGAGCGCCGTACCAGCTCGGGGTCACGCGTCTCCCCATAGCGGAACGCCACGGTGGGAGAGGTGGGCGTTAAGATCAGATCGTAGCGCGAGAGCAGCTCCTCCATGCTCGCGCGGATGCATTCACGCATGCGCTGTGCACGAACGTAGTAGCGCGCGCGGTTCTCGCCCAGGAGCATGTCCGTGCCAAAGAGGATTCTGCGGATCACCTCTTTGCCAAAGCCCTCGGCGCGGCTGTTTTCGTACAGCTCTCCGATGCTGTCCGATTTTTGGGAACGGTGTCCGTAATGCACGCCGTCGTAGCGACCGAGATTGGACGCCGCCTCGGCAGAGCAAAGCACCGTGTAAGACGCCAGCGCCGCATCGGGCAGCGGCAAGGTCGCCTCGGTGACCACAGCTCCCAGGTTCTTTAAAAGATCGGCCGCCTTCATCGTTGCGTGCCGAACGTCGGGCTCAGTTCCCCCTGCCAAAAGGGCGGGGATCACAGCCACGCGCAGGGCGGTATCCTTTGCGTGAAGGTCGGATAAAAACGCTTGCTTTGAATAATCCATGCAGGTCGCGTCACGCACGTCCTTGCCGATCATTGCGGCAAAGATCGCGGCACAGTCGGAGGCACTATGCCCCATGATGCCGATGCAATCCAAGGAGGACGCCATGGCAACAGCACCGTATCGCGAAAGGGCTCCGTACGTGGGCTTGAAGCCGTAAACGCCGCAAAACGCCGCAGGCTGACGGACCGAGCCGCCCGTGTCGGTTCCCAGCGCAAACGCCGCCTCGTGTGCGGCGACCGCCGCGGCAGAGCCGCCCGAGGAGCCACCGGGAACAGCCTCTTCGTCATGCGGATTTTTGGTTTTTGCCAATGCGGAATACACCGTGGAGCTCCCCATGGCAAACTCGTCCATATTCGTTTTACCAAGCAAAACGGCACCGCTTTGCAAAAGCCGCTCGGTGACCGTTGCGTCAAAGGGCGAGACGTAGCGCTCCAGCATGCAAGATGCACAGGTGAGCGGCAAGCCGCGTGCCGCGATGTTATCCTTCAGGGCGAACGGAATGCCGTCCAATTCCCCCAAGCACGCCCCACGGCGGCGACGCTCGTCCGAAGCCCGTGCCGCGGCAAGTGCCCCCTCGGCATCCACCGTGAGATATGCACCAAGCGCGGCGTCGTTTTGTTCAATTCGTTGCAAATATGCACGCATCAGCTCCTCGGCAGAGTATTCCCCTGCCGCCAAAGCACGCGCGTGCTCCAAAAGGGTGCGCTTCAATTCCATGCTCATCCCTCCACCACGCGAGGCACGACAATGCCGTCCTCGGTCGACTTGGGAGACATGCGAAGGATCTCCTCCAAAGAAAGACACGGAAGAGGCGCATCCTCACGCAATGCCGACAGAGGGATCGCATCCAAAAAGAGATCTTCTTCTCCGGCATCGGTCGTTTGCAGACAGTCCGCAAGCGACCGCATGGCACTCAGCTGCTGCGCATAGCTCTCGGCATCTGCCTCGGTCATAGAGATGCGAGACATGCGCGCAAGCTCCAGCACCCGTTCCTTAGTATAAGTCATCATCCTATCACTTCCCTACGCAAAAATGAGAAAAAATCTGCGACACGATATCCTCGGATACCGCGCGGCCGTCCAATTCACCGATTGCCTGCATGGCACTCTCGCAATCGTTACAGCAAAGCTCGATGGGAAGCCCCATCCGCAATGCATTCAGCGCGTTGCGCAACGCCTCAAGGCAAGCCTCTGCCGCCCCCTTTTGGCGCGCGTTGGTGAGAATGGCGTCGTTTTTGGTGTCCAGCTCTCCGCTGGCAAAGCGCTCCTCTACCAAAGCCTGCAGGCGCTCCATTCCCTCGCCACTTCCTGCGGAAAGCATGACCGTGTGCGCAAAATGCGCACGGCAAAAGTCCTCGGAACGCGTTCCAAGGTCGCTCTTGTTGACCACGGCAACGACGGTTGCATTGCTGTTTTGCAGAGCTTGTGCCAGAGCCTCGTCCTCGGCGTCGGGCTCGCTTGCCCCGTCAAACACGGCAAGGATCAATTCGGCGCGCTCCATAGCGTCCCGTGCGCGGTCAATGCCGATCTGCTCGACCACGTCGGAGGTCTCGTGCAAGCCCGCGGTATCGTAAAGGCGAAGCGTTACACGTCCCAGCGCCGCCGTATCGCAAAGCACGTCGCGCGTCGTTCCCTTGATATCGGTAACAATGGCGGCATCTCGTCCTAAAATGCGGTTGTAGAGCGAGCTTTTTCCAACGTTCGGCTTACCGCAGATCACGGTGGGAATGCCCTCGGCAATGGCGTGTCCCGTGCGATAGGTGGCACGCAACGCCTCTACGCGCAAAACGCACTCCGAGAGCGCCGCCTCCATCTCCTCGCGGCTCATGTCGGCAAGATCCTCGTCGGGATAATCGATCTTTGCGTACACCGCCGCCAAAACGGCACAAAGCGAATCGTAAATTTCACGGCAACGCGCTTCGATCCGCCCGTCGGTCCCTGCGTGTGCCAGGGTCAATTGCTCCGCCGTTTGCGCCTCCAAAAGATTTCCCAGCGCCTCTGCGGCGGAAAGCCCCATTTTGCCGTTGAGAAAGGCACGGCGCGTAAATTCACCTGCCTCTGCGGCTCTTGCGCCCGCCGCAATCAGCGCCGCGAGCACCGTTTCGGTCAAAAGGATGCCGCCGTGGCAGGCGATCTCCACCGTGTCCTCCCCCGTAAAGGAGGCAGGCGCGCGAAAGAGTGTTGCAATGCCGTCGTCGATCTCGCTCCACACACCCGTGGCGTCGGGGGCAAGAATGCTCCCGTACAGCGCCGTACGCGCGGGACAATCGGAGAGCGGCTTGCGGTTGCGCGGCAAAAAGACGCGCTCGCAGATCTCTACGGCGCGATCTCCCGACACACGCAACAGCGCCACACCGCCCTTGCCGCGCGCCGTACTGACGGCGGCGATGGTATCTCCCAAAATCATAGTCTACCTCTTCTCAAAAAACGAGGGAGGAAGAATCCGTTTGTGCGTTGATCCTTCCTCCCGTCAGATTACGTCACACCGTGTGACGGCGATCCCTTACGATCACTCCTCGTCGGAGCTTACCTTGCTATCATCCAGGAACATGACAACGCGGCGGTTGTTCTCGGATCCGATGGAATTGGTGGAAACACCTGCCACGTGCTGGATCTCGGAGTGGATGATTCTTCTTTCATAAGGATTCATAGGCTCAAGCATGACGCTCTTTTTGTACTTCACGACCTTAGCCGCCATGCGTCTTGCCAGTGCGCGGAGAGCCTCCTCGCGCTTTGCGCGATAGCCCTCGATGTCAAGGGTGATCTTTACATAGTCGCGCTTCTCTCCCTTGATCTTCTTGTTTGCGGCAAGATTTGCAAGATACTGCAAAGAATCCAGGGTCTCACCGTGGTGACCGATGAGAACGCCTGCGCCCTCACCGTCAACGGTGATGACGATATCGTCGTTGTTACCTGCCTTTTTGTCAATGGTGAGGGAGAGCTCCATGTCGGAAACGACCTGGCGGATGAACTCCAGCGCGATATCGGCACCGCCCAGAACGTAAACGGCAGAAACCTTTGCGTCCTGCGCTCCAAGTCCGAGGAAGCCGCGCTTGCCCTCCTCCAACACTGTAAATTCGATCTCTTCTGCGGCAACGCCCAATTCGGCAATTGCCTTTTCCTTAGCTTCGTCAACGGTCTTTGCCGTTACGATGATCTCTTTTTTCATTTTTATTTACCTCTTGATTATTCCTTGTTGTTATCGTCCTCAACCGTCTGCTCGGTTGCGGCGTCCTCGGCAGGCGCATCGGTAGCGGTCTCTTCCGCTCTGTCGTCCTTTTTCAGGACCGCCTTGCCAAAGGGAGTTTTGGCATTTCTTTCTGCCTTTTCCTCTTGTTCTTGCTTTTCTTTTTCTTCAATTGCCGCACGGCGCGCCAATCCGCGCTCACGCGTGTCCTCAAAATCCTCGTCGTCGATATAGTGCAAGGAACGAACCGCACGTACCTCACCCGACTTGGTGTTCTTCTTCTTTTTGGTCTTCGAAGCCATCTCGCGCTCAGCCGCCTTGTAGTCCTCCTCGCTGAAGGTGGGCAGGGGCATGATGCGAGACATGATGAAGGATTTCAGCAAGCCGACCCAGCTACGGAACGCCCAATATACACCGATCACGGCAGGAACCGCCATGGTGAAGAATGCCGACATTGCAGGCATGGTAACGTCCATCATCGAGTTGGAGCAAGCCATTTGTCTTGCGTCCACGCCATCGTTGGTGGCAGGCTGATACATAAACTTACGGTTGAGCTTGGAGGATACGAAATAGGTCACAAAGGTCAGCACGGGAACGAGCAACAGCACCCATGCGCCGTCTGCCCATTTGGTGAAATCGGGGGTCAAGCCGAAGTTCAAGCCAAAGACGCTGAAGTTCGGGATCAGACCTACGGCATTTTCCAGAGAAGCGAGTGCTTCCTTGGTGAAATTGAAATACTGGAAGTTTCCAAGTGCATCGATGATATTATCGGTGTTCTCCTTCAAAAGGGAGAGCATTTCGATGGTACCTCTGTTGGAGGCAAGCGACATACCAAGTCCGCCTGCTGCGGGGGACGCGGTAGCAAAGGAGGTCAGCGCCGACGAGACGGTTGCGCTCTGCCCCAGCACGTAGTGCAACGGGTCGATAACAATGTAGTACAGTGCCATAATAACGGGCAACTGCAGCAAGAGCGGGAAGCAGCCGTTGTAGGGGTTGAAGTTTTCGCGCTGATACAGCTCCTGGATCTCGTTCTGCATCTTTTGCATGGTGGGCTGGTCGTTGCGTCCCTTGTACTTGTTTTTGATTGCCATTTCCTTGGGACGAAGAGAAGCCTGCTTGATGGAGTTCTTTTGCTGTCTGATGGCAAAGGGCAGCATGATGATCTCGATCAGGATCGCGAAGATACAAATACCGACGACGTAGTTGCCAAAGCCGAGGGTATTGGTGATCCAGTTGAGGATGGTGCCGACAAAGCCGAGAATGGAATCCCAGAATCCCGCGCCCTCGGTGGTAACGTCGGTACGGAAGGCGGCAATCAAAAGCTCGACGTCCTTTGCGTTCAAGCGATCCAGAATTCCCTTTTTATCGGTGTTGGAAAGCTCGGCATCGGTAAAAGCGTTCTCGGATTTTGCCTCTGCGGCGGTTGCGTTTGCCTTTTTGATGACGTTCTTAGCGGCTTCGATATTCAAGCCCTTGTCCGTCTTGTAGTCGCCGTTGGGATCAAAATTCTCAACGGTCATGTCATAGCCGCGGTTTGCGGCAACGAGCGCCTCACGTGCATCGAAGCTCGTAGTTGCGGAGAAAGCGTCGGAAAAGATCTTTGCTACCTTTTCCAGCTCCGAGGGCTTTAGTCCAAGCTCCTTCAACTGCTCCTCGGTGTCAATCGAAAATGCCTTTGCGTTGTAAGGAAGAGTGGGCTTCGGTTGGGATGCACAGCTTGTCAGCACGGTCGCCAGCAGCAAAATAACTGCAACGATCGCGGCAATGCGCCCTGTGAATGTTCTTGTTTTTTGGTTCATGTTTCTTTTTTTCGCACGGTGGCGAAAAGCTCCCTTCTGTTTTTTGGGATTTGCACCGTCTATGTTGATTTTCCGCACGGCGCTGCGGAATCATTGTGCGCGTTGATCCTCTCTCTCCAAGCCGTACTCCTCGGGATAGAAATACTTTGTCATGGGCTCAGCGGTATATCTGCGGTTACGAAGTCCTTTTTCCGGCACGGGATCGTATCCCGGTGCGCAAAAGGGCTGGCAACGGAAGATGCGCATGAGCATGAGCAAAAATCCCACGAAAAATCCGCGCTTTTGGAACGCTTGAATGGCATACGCGGAGCAGGTGGGCGTAAAGCGGCATGTTCCCCTGCCCTTGAGCGGCGAGAGGAATTTTTGGTAGAATCGGATCAGCCAAATACACACGTACTTCATGTTTTCTCGTTTGAGCGGAACAAATTCAGCTTTAAAAACCCGTATCGCAGCTCTCGTTCCACGTCGGTGGACTTGATATCCAGAATTCCCTCACGCGGAGAGATGACCACCAGATATCCCGTTTTCAGCTCCGGCTCCACGGCGCGGTAGCCTGCGCGCAAAATGCGCTTTGCCCGACTGCGTTGTACGGCACCTCCCACACGCTTGGTAACACTGATGCCCAAGCGGTTGTAGGTCTTTTTTTCGGGATTTTCCTTGGCAAGTCGCTTGGCGCTGTAGTCGCGCAAAACGAACACCGAAACGTATTTTCCCGAATAACGCAAGCCGCGCGCAAAGGTTTTTTGGTAAAGGTGATGTTCCTTAAGGGTGGTGTACTTCATTGTTTTTTCCTTCGTTCAAAGTCTGCTTCCGTCAAAAAAATAAATCAGCAATAGAATTGTAAAAAGATCTCCAAACAAACAAAAACGCCGACAGCGAGCCACGCGATTATGCGCTTCACAGCAGTCGGTGTTTTATGTTGGAATTGGCAAGCCTTGCGGCAAGCAATCAATAGGTCAGTCTTTTTCTGCCCTTAGCGCGTCTTCTCTTGAGGACGTTTCTGCCGTCAGCGGTTTTCATTCTCTTTCTGAAGCCATGCTCCTTTTTTCTCTGACGCTTTTTCGGTTGGTAAGTTCTGAGCATCGTTTGCACCTCCTTTAGATTAATCGGAAGCGTTTCACATTTTCAAGCCTGGAATACGCTTTTACACAATGACACGGTATATTATAACCGATTCTTTCCTTTTTGTCAAGCCTTTTTTGAAAAAAAGTCGAAAGAAATCCGTATTTTTACATTCAAAGAAGAATTCCCTGCGCCACCGCGCCCCTCTCACGCATTTCCGTTTGCTCTGCGCGGTATTTCCGAGTCCAGACCACACACCCCTGCAGGACACGGAACAGATTATACGCACCAATGACAAGATAATTGAGGTTGGAAGGATCGCGCAATGCGATCATCAGCCAAAGAACCAGGTTGCAAAGGCAAGAGAGTACGTTGAGATACTGCCCCTCCACGTAGCACAGTGCAATGAGCACGGTAACCACCACGCCAAGGACAAACACCAGAATATCCACCGCCGGGAACGCTGCGTTGGAAAAGAACGGGAGCAATAAAAAATACGCCGCTCCGTAAGCGAGAATGCCGATTCCCAACACCGACAGCCGCCCACGCACCCCAAGCATTTTTAAGGGAGAACGCTTTCCCTGCTCCCGTTTCCTCCAATGAAAGAAGGAAAACATCTGCAAGGGAAAGGAGACCAGCATTGCCGAAATGGCAGAAAAATAGACGTGCTCCGAAAGATACACAATGCCGTATACGACCGAATTCAGCCCTCCGAACAAAAACGAATATCGGTTGGCATTTGCCGAGAGCAGCATGATCACAAGGGTGTTGAGCATGGGAAGCATTTTATAAAACGGCTGGCGGTAGATGATACCGAGAGTGACGATCAAGGCTCCAACCGCGATCACGGGAGCATATTGCAGCAAAAACTCTCTTTTTTTCAAAAAGCCCACCTCTTTTCGCAGATTATTATACTCCAAATTCTCCAAATTTGCAATAGCAAATGCGTTTTTTCATCAACATTTTCGATGCATGCATTCCGCGCACACCAAACACAAAAAGCAGATTGAAAATCACGTTTTTTCTCTTGACGCGCCCCCTCAAAAATGGTATAATAGTAATGATGACATCACCAAAAAGAGGAGGTGCAAGATGGATCTGTTAAAGGAAGCCGATTTCCGTCGCGAGCTCAAGGGCACGCCGCGCGCGGGATACCTGTTTTTTGGCGAGGAGGATTACCTCAAATCCTTTGCCGTAAAGCAGGCACGCGAGGTCATCTGTCCCGACCCGACCTTCGCCTTTTTTAACGAGATGAAGCTGGACGCGGTGGATTTTACGCCGCAAAAGCTGTTGGACGCCTTGATGCCCATGCCTATGATGGCAGACAAAAAGCTCATTACTCTATCCGGGCTGAACTTTAACGCCATGCGGCAGAACGAGCTGGACGAGCTGTGCGAGGTGCTCTCCACCCTTTCGGATTACGACTACAATCTGCTCATCATCACCGTCGCCTCCGACGCATTGAACCCGGGCTACCTCCCCAAAAAGCCGTCCTCTACCCTCTCTTTGCTTGGGGAGTATCTTGCCCCCGTGCACTTTGAGCGTTGCACCACCGCAAAGCTTTGCGCGTGGGTTCAAAAGCACTTTGCCCACAACGGTGTGGAGGCTTCCCCCGAGCTTTGCGCGCGCCTGCCCGAATACTGCGGTCACAGCATGTTCATTCTGGCAAACGAGATCGACAAGCTCAGCTTTTACCTCCGCTCGCATGGACAGACCGTTGCCACCGAGGAGGCGATGCACCTGGTTTGCACTCCCACCAACGAGTACGACGGATTTGCCTTTACCAACGCGATCATGGACGGTCGCCCCGACGCCGCACTTGCCATCCTTGCGGACTACAAATTCCGCCGCATGGATCCCATCCTCATTCTGGGCGAGGTCACGCGCGTGATCTACGAAATGATCGCCGTACGCGCCATGACCGCCGACGGCACGCCAAACGCCGAGATCGGTTCGGTCCTCAAGCTTCACGAATTCAAGGTCGGACTGTATCAAAAAAGCCTGCGGCAGACCTCCGAAAAGCGTCTGCTCAACGCGCGTGACGCCTGCCTTGACGCCGACCGAGCCCTCAAGCTCTCTCCCCAAGGCTACACCGCCCTGGAGCAGCTGATTTGCAAATTATAAACGGTGGAGCAGCACGCTCGACCAAAGGGGCTGAGTCATTCAGATGCAGAAGACGTGATCCCGCCATCGTCGCCGTACAAAGGTACGGCAGAGGGCGGGAGCGCGGCTAAAAAACACACATAAAATATTGAAATCCGTAAGGATTTCTACCTTAAAAACCGCTT
>JAFTKJ010000069.1 GCA_017453305.1 Clostridia bacterium | reverse complement strand
TTGTATTAAAACGCAGATCACTCTGCGATCCAATCTTTACATCGAGCTTTTGCTCTTAGCAATTTTACTTTTGTTTGAGTAGTATTCTCGTTTGAATTGTTCGAGATCCGTTACACATACTTTTTAAAAGTAGCTTTGTACTTCTCTCTTGTTGTTCAATTTTCAATGACCGTTTGCCGCCGCTTTTGCGACAGCCTTGATATTATACCACATTCGTTCCCGCTTGTCAATACCTTTTTTAAAAGTTTTTTCAACTTTTTTCAGGTTTTTTTACCAAGCCAACTCCGCGGTTCCTATCCCCGTCCTTGCGGACAGCTTTGATATTATATCACCTTCCCCTCTTTTTGTCAAGTCTTTTTTTGATTTTTTTCGGCAAAAAAGTGCTTTTCGGCGTTTTGCAACAAACAAGTGCGACAAAACCCACGACCGCTCTGTGCGAATTGAACAGAAGCCTCATGAAAAGCGGTGTGGGAGAGCCTTTTTTCAAAAAGCCCTCCCACAAGGTTTGTTCAGTTCAATTTGGCTCCGCCCCATTCAACAACGCAGAAGCCCTCGCGCGCAAAGGGAGTGAGGGTCTGCTCCTCGACCTCGATGGGTTCCTCCAGCGGCTGATACGTCATAAACACGCGCAGCATGCTGTCGGGCTGAGGTGTGATGATCAGCTTGGCATTCTCGGTGTAGGCGTCGGTTTGGAATGCAATGAGGTTATACGCATTCTCCTGCATTTGCGGCAGCCAATACACGATGAACTCGTTGTACTCGCGCGCAGTCAAGCCCATGTAAGAAAGCTTTTCGCGCAGGAATGCGGCGGTGTCCTCGCCCTTGACCACAAAGCCGCGGCTCATAGCGTAATCGACGTCGGCAATTCCCTCCCAGAAGAGGTAGGAATACTCCAAGCCCGTGGCAGGATCGACCAGCGTTCCGTCGGGGTAAGCGGTCACGCTCCAACCGTTCTCGTAAGTGGGATAGGTGCACGTGAGCGCACCGTTGTATTCCAGCTCGACGCGGACGTCGGTGGGCGTTTCGGGGTAGAGGTAGATGACGGGTTTGGCATAGGTATCCAGCTCGGGAGGCTGACAGCCCATAAGACACACACACGCAAGCATTGCCAAAACGAGTGTTGCGGAAACGATTCTTTTTTTCATTGGGAGCGCTCCTTTCTGCAGGGATTTTCCCTCTGCAGATCCATTATAACATAATAAGGAAGAAAAGTCAAGCGCTTTTTACCGCTCCAGCGCGTTTTTGATGGCGAGGAAGTCGTTGGTGAGGATGGTATCGATGCCCATGGCGCGGTACGCTCGTGCTTCGTCGGGATCATCGGACCAGAACACGTTGCAAAGAATGCCGTGCGCGTGGGCGCGATCCACCGACGCCTGATTGAAATACGGCTTGAACAGCTGTACCTTATATGCGCCGAGCGCGATGGCACGATCGACGATGGACATGGGATCCTTGTTACCGTCCCAGCCCACGCAAACGCCGATCTCGGGCGCGTATTCCTTGACGCGGCGGATCATTTGGTCGTTGGTGGTCATAAAATAGGCGTGCTTTTCGCAATCGTAGCGACGCAGGAGCGCAACGATTTCTTCCATCTTATCCTCCGCGCGCGCGTAGTCCCAAATTTTGACGTGGATATTCATAATCACTCTGCCGCCAAGCTTTTGCAGGATCTCCTCAAAGGTGCAGATGCGAAGCCCTGCGAATTTGGGATCGTGCTTGCCCCCAAAATCCAGCTCCAACAGCTCGGCGTAGGTGTGCTCCTCGATTTTTCCGTGTCCGTCGGAGACGCGGTCAAGTACCTCGTCGTGACAGCTGACCAGCACGCCGTCGCTTGTGGACCACAGATCGAATTCGATCTCCTCGGCTCCCATTGCCACCGCCGCGCCGAATGCGGGCAGAGTGTTTTCGGGTGCGACGGTGCTAAAGCCGCGGTGCGCACACAGACGCGGATACGGCATGACGGCGTCAAACGGA
Organism: Clostridia bacterium; assembly: GCA_017453305.1. GTDB lineage: Bacteria > Bacillota > Clostridia > Oscillospirales > CAG-272 > UMGS1865. The sequence continues at coordinate 5,661 of JAFTKJ010000069.1, read as the reverse complement.
ACGACCGACGCGCCGCCGTTGCGATAGAGCCAGGGGCGTCTGCCCTCCTCCACGTACTCGGCATGCGACTTCAACGCGCCGCCAAAGCCTGCAGGCTTGTAGTGCTTTTCTTTGGGATCGATCTCGCACACGCCAAGACCGACGCGACTTTTCATATTGACCAGCTCCTCGCCGTAAGGGGTGATGACGGTGCTGCATCCGCAAAGCTTACTCTCCTCCCCCAACGAGACCGACGCACGTACAAGATAGGCGTTGGCCTGGTAGCAGAGGAAGCGGTTGATGATGGAGAGTGCCTCGTGCGTATCGGTGCGTTGCAGAGATGCGCCGATGATGATATCCAATTTTTCGCGCGCCAATTGCGGAAAGTTCTCGTAAAAATAAAAGTCGTAGCAGGTCAAAAAGCCGATGCGCAAGCCCTCCAGCTCCAGCACGTACGGAGGTGCGTACTCGTAGCTGTAGGAAACGTCCAAGCCGTGACCGCCCTCCTCTTCGCTTTTGACCTCGCTGGGGGCGGGATGCGTTTTATAGTAGCGACCGACAAGCACGCCCTCGCGATCAAACACGTGCGTGGTATTTCGATAGCCCGTGGGCGTTTTGTGCATGGCGTTGACGCATACGATGGCGTGACAGCGTTTTGCCGTATTTGCCGCTTGTGCCATCAGGACGGGGTTGTTACGGTCGATCTCTTCAAAAAACAGGCGGTTGTTTTTGGTGTCCGCGGGGATGTCGCTGTACTCGGGCAGGACGATCAGATCCATGCTCTCGTCGCATTCCTCGGTCATCTTCAAAAGTGCCTCAAAATTCTTCCCGATCTCGCACTCCTCGTACGAGTATCGCGGCTGTACGACACATACCTTCATTGTTTTTTCCTTTCTTTGTACAGAGCAAGGGAGACCCGTTTTTTTCAAAAGGTCCCCCTCTGCAAAATGCGATTAATGTACGTCACGTCTGCCCTCAAGCGCACGGAAGAGGGTGATCTCGTCGGCGTATTCCAGGTCGGCACCAACGGGGACGCCGTAAGCCAGGCGTGTGACACGCACGCCCAACGGACGCAACAGCTTGGAAAGATACATAGCGGTCGCCTCCCCCTCCACGGTGGGATTGGTGGCAACGATGACCTCCTCGACCTCACCCTCGCCCACACGCGCAAGCAGCTCCTTGATTTTGAGCTGTTCGGGCGTGACGCCGTTCATGGGAGAGATCAAGCCGTGCAAAACGTGATACGTACCGCGATATTCGCGCACCTTTTCCATTGCCAGCACCGTGCGTGCGTCGGTGACGACGCAGATCTGGGAGTGATCGCGCTCCTCGTCGGCGCAAATGGGACAGACCTCGCGGTCGGTCAGATTCTGGCAGATGGGACAGAGGTGGATCTTCTCCTTGGCGTCAAGGATCGCACGTGCAAACTCCTCCGCCTCCCCCTCTTCCAGCTCCAGAACCGAAAACGCCATGCGCATTGCCGTTTTTTTGCCCACGCCCTCAAGACGCGCGAACTTTTCGGCAAGCAGGCGGAGCGACTCGATATATTCTGCCATGAGATCAGAAGAACCCGGGCAGATTCATGGGTCCGGTGATCTTGTTCAGCTCGGCGCTGTTGGTCTCCTCAACGCGCTTGATCGCCTCGTTGACAGCCGCCACCAGGATATCGGAAAGGGTCTCGATGTCGTCGGGATCGACGATCTCGGGCTGAAGATCGATGGCAAGGATCTCTTTTTGACCGTTGATCTTCACGTTAACGACGCCGCCGCCTGCGGAAATATCGTACTCGCGTGCGTTCAGCTCCTCTTGCTTAGCTGCCATGTCCTCCTGCATCTTTTGTGCCTGGCGGATCATTGCCTGCATGTTCTGCGGTCCACCGCCCATGCCCTTCGGAATGTTTGCTCTCATGTGAATTCTCCTTCGTTTTTTATGTGTTATTTTTGATTGACTCGGTTCATTCGTTCTCATCCACAGCTTCGATGATCTCGTCGATCACCGAGTGCGCCTCTTTTTTGCCCGCAACCTCCAAAAGAAGCATGCGGTCGCCAACCTCGCGGCGAAGCACCGCCGAAATCGCCGCACGCAAGCGGTCGCGCGCGTCGCCCTGCTCCATCATTTGCATGGCAAAGGGATTTTCAAAGCGGACGATCACCTTGCCGTCCTCGGTAGCAAAGGCGCGGGAGGACTTGACAAAGCTTGCCGTCATGGGGGCGCTGCGGCTGATGCGCTCCACCACCTCCATCCAATTGCGGATGGGATGCAGGATGCGCTTTTCGGTCGGTGTGCTCATCACGGGCGTAGGTGCGGCGCTCACTGCGGGAGCCTCCCTGACGGGGGGCGGCGTGGGTGCGGACTCCTGCCGTTTTGGGGTAGGTGTGGGTACTGTTTGTGTCGGTGTGGGCGCAGGCGTCTCCTCCGACGGGGTCGGAACGGGTGCTTTGACGGGCGTCGAAAGGCTTCCCGTCGCCAACTGCTCCTCCAGCATGGCGATGCGCGAGAGCATTGCCTCGGGGGAGGTATCCAGCGCGGCGTCGCACATGCGCACCAGCGTCATTTCCGCTACCACGCGCTTGACGGCGTTGGATTTTTGCATGGCGAACAACGCGTCCTCCAACAGCTTGCAGTGGTAAACAAGCGTTTCTTTGTTGAACTTTTCGGCAACCTCACGCATTTGTGCGCTCTCGTGGTCGGTCAGATCGAGATACGTGGCTGCGTTTTTGGTGGTTTTGACGATGAGCATGTCACGCCACACCGAGATCAGATCCTGCCAGAACACGGCGATGTCCTTAGAGGATCGCACCACCTCGGCAACCTGAGAAAAGAGCACGTCGTAGTTGCGCTGTGCAACCGCGCGCACCGTTTCGATCAAGGCGTCACGCCCCGTCAGCCCCACCGTTTCCTGCACGGTGTCGGTCGTTACGGCGCGGTCACCGCCTGCGCACAGCTCCAAAAGGCTGATGGCGTCACGCATACCGCCCTGCGCCAGCTTTGCAAGCATGCGTGCGGCGTCGGGCTCGAGTGCGATCTGCTCCTCTTTTGCAATGTAGGTCAGGCGATCCACCAGCACGTCGGTTGCAATGCGGCGGAAATCAAAGCGCTGACAGCGCGAGACGATGGTGGCGGGGAGCTTTTGCAGCTCGGTGGTTGCCAGAATGAAGATGACGTGCTCGGGCGGCTCCTCCAGCGTTTTGAGCAACGCGTTGAAGGCGCTGACCGAAAGCATGTGCACCTCGTCGATGATATAGACGCGATAGCGCAACGAGGAAGGCGAATACACCACCTCGTCACGAATGTCGCGGATGTTGTCAACGCCGTTGTTGGAGGCGGCGTCCATTTCCAATACGTCGGTTGCGGCACCGCTGTCGATTGCCCGACAAGCCTCGCATACGCCGCAGGGACTGCCGTTTACGGGGTGCTCGCAGTTGACCGCCTTTGCAAGGATCTTTGCGCAGGTGGTCTTGCCCGTTCCGCGTGAGCCGCAAAACAGATAGGCGTGGCTGAACGCGCCCGTTTGCGCCTCGTATTGCAAAACGGAGGTAATATGCTCCTGACCACAGACGTCGTCAAAGGTTTGCGGTCTCCATTTTCTGTATAAAGCCTGATGCATACTCAATTCTTCTCTTCCAGATAAGCCTGAATCTTACGCATGTAAGCGTAGGAGGCCTCAATCGCGGGCAGGTTCTCCTCTGCCCCCTCGAACTCCAGGGTAAAGACGTCGTCATAGCCGCCCTTGCGGAGCATGCGGATGCACTCGATCACGGGAACGACGCCGTGACCGAGAACGGTGCCGCGCAATAGGTTTCCGTAGCGGTTTTTGAAAAATCCGCCCTCGGGAGTGATCTCCAGCTCTTCGGACTTGAAGTAGAGGAAATCCTTGACGTGTGCATGCTTGACGTAGGGAATGGCATGGCGCACACCCTCGATGGGGTCGACGTCCGCGCACATAAAGTTGCCGATGTCCACCAGCCAGCCGTAGTTATCACTGCCAACAGCGGCAAACATCGCCTCCATTCTCTCAGGCTCCTGGAAGAACAAACCGTGGTTCTCGGAGCAGGTGGCAATGCCCTTGGAGGCGGCGTAATCGGTGACCTTGCGCACCATGGGAGCCATCTTCTCTACAATCGGTCGCCAATCCGTTCCCTCGGGGAGCGAATAGCCAAGGTCGTGTCTCATTTTGTGAACGCCGAGTGCCTCTGCAAAATCGACCTGACGGAACAGCTCGTCAAGAAGCTGCTCTGCAAACGCCCCGTCCTCCACCGCCTTGAAGAAGTCTGCGCCAACGGTGTAGGCACCGATCTCAAGTCCGAGCTCGGCGCAATATGCGCGCAATTCCTTTGCGGTTGCAATGGGGTTCTCTGCTATAGTGGCGTCCATCGCGGCGTTTTGCGTAAAGTCAATGACGTCAAACCCGATCTTTTTGGTCAGGTCGCAAAGATCCTTCATGCTGCAGCCCGTGGCGCGCTGATATTTTGAAAAGCTGTAGTTGCTGATTCCAAGTTTCATAATTCCGATCTCCTTTTGGAAAACGTTTTGAGCTGATCCGCGAAATCGTCGGTCAGGGTCTTTCAATGGGCATCTCTGCCAGCTTGCGCATGTAGGAAAGACCTAAGCGAAGCGCGGGCAGGTTCTCCTCCGCGCCCTCGAATTCCAGCGAGAAGGTGCCGTTGTAGCCCACCTCGCGCAGCAGCTGAATGCACGCCGCCACGGGAACGTCGCCATGCCCCAGAATTGTGCCGCGCAACAGATTTCCGTTTCGGGTGTTGAAAAATCCGTCGGGTGGCGCAAGCATTTCGTCGGGCTTGCGGTAAAGAAAATCCTTAACGTGTGCGTGAATGGCGTAAGGAAGTGCGCGGCGCACGCCCTCCAGAGGGTACTCGTCGGCGCACAGGAAGTTGCCCACGTCCACAAGCCAACCGTAGTTTTCGTTGTCAACGGCTTGAATGAGCGCCTCTACACGCTCGGAATCCTGAAAGATGTAGCCGTGGTTTTCGGAGCAGGTGCGAATGCCCTTCGCCTTCGCGTACTCGGTCACCTTGCGGATGCGAGGCGCGAGAACGTCGATCGCCGCACGCCAATCCATCCCCTCGGGGAGGCTGTAGCAAACGTCGTGGCGCATCAGGGGCGCGCCCAGCGCCTCGGCAATATCAACAAACCCGTAAAGCGTTTCCAGAATGGTCTCCTCGGCTCCGTTGAGCAGATCTGCGCCGATGGTGTGCGCCGCGATCTCAAGACCGATCTGTGCACAGTACGCGCGGAGCTCCTTTGCGGTGGCAATGGGGTCGGGCGTGTTGATGTTGGTAAATTCGATGGCTTCAAAGCCGATCTCCTTGGCAAGACGGCAGACCTCAAACAGGTCACACCCGGTTTCCTTGATGTGCTTCGAAAAGCTGTAGCTACTGACTCCAAGCTTCATAACTTGTCCCTCACTCAGTTCCTCGCTCCTTTGGAGCGAAATTGTAAAAAGTATGCAAAAATGCCAAACTGCAAAACAAGACCATACACCCCCAAATCGAAAGTCGCTCCCACGCGATATTCGCACCCTCTGCTCAGAACAGGCACCCTCGCGGCACATCGAGATGATCGCTTAATGCTGCTTGGTCCCCCACCTGACATGGTTCACGAGTCCCGATTGCGCAAGACCCATTCGTCAACACAGCAGATGCGACTCAATTCGTAAGAGTT